>JAYUUH010000183.1:0-5057 GCA_043754745.1 Lysobacter sp. | reverse complement strand
CGGCGATTTCCACCGCTTTGCCGGATTTCGCCAGCACGTTCGCGGACAGCGCTCGGTTCATGCCGGCGATGCCGATCGCAGGCAGCAGCCCGCCGATGGTGGTCGGGATCAGGCACACCAGCAGCGCGATCAACAGCAGCGGATCGAGTCTCGCGCCGACGAAACCGGCGATGAAGGGCAGCGTGGCGACCACGATCAGGAAGGTCAGCGTCATCGCCGCGAGCAGCATCGTCAGTGCGATCTCATTCGGCGTTTTTTGACGATTGGCGCCTTCCACCAGCGCGATCATCCGGTCGAGGAAACTGCCGCCGGGTTCGGCGCTGATCTCGATCACGATTTCGTCGGACAGCACCTTGGTGCCGCCGATCACGCTGCTGCGGTCGGTGTCGGCTTCGCGCAACACCGGCGCGGATTCGCCGGTGACCGCGGCTTCGTTGACCGTCGCCAGGCCCTTGATGATTTCGCCGTCGGCCGGCACCAGCTCTCCCGCCGACACGATCACGCGATCGCCCCGGCGCAGTTCGGAGGCGGGAATGCGGGTTTCCGCGTCGTTATCGTCGAGCTTGCGCGCGATCAGATCCTTGCGCGCAGCGCGCAGCGCAGCCGCCTGGCCGCGGCCGCGCGCTTCGGCGACGGCTTCGGCGAAGTTGCCGAACAGCACGGTGATCAACAGGATTGCGGTCACCGCGATGCCGTAGCCCAGCGGCGCATGACCGGTCGCGGTGATCAGTGCCGAGATCAGCGTGCCCAGCAGCACGATGGACATGACCGGGCTTTTGATGGCATGCCGCGGCGCGAGCTTGCGCACGGCCTCGCGGCAGGCGAAGCGGATGCCGGCGGCGTCGAGGCCGGCGATGGCGGCACGGCGCTGCGTGCCGAGACGAAGGGAGGAATTCATGCGGATCTCCAGAGCCTGTTCAGAGCGACGAAAGCTGCAGGTGGTCGGCGATCGGGCCGAGCACCAGCGCAGGCAGGAATTGCAGGATGGTCAGGATCGCGATGATCGAGACCAGGGTGATCGCGAAGGTCTGCGTTTCGACGTGCAGCGTGCCGGCGCTTTCCGGCGCCGCGCGCTTCTTCGCCAGCAGGCCGGCGACCATCAGCGGCACCAGCAGCGCCGGGAAACGTCCGAGCGCCAGCACGATGGCGGTGGTTGTATTCCACCAGACAGTGTTGTCGCCCAGACCTTCGAAGCCGGAACCGTTGTTCGCGAACGCCGACGCGTATTCGTAGAACACCTGCGAAATGCCGTGGAAGCCCGGGTTGGAATTCCCGGTCAGCGCAGGCATCGCCAGCGTCGCCGCGGTGAAGCCCAGCAAAGCGAGCGGTTGCAGCAGGATCAGCAGCGCGAGCAGCCGTACTTCGGGCGCTTCGATCTTGCGCCCGAACAATTCCGGCGTGCGTCCGGTCATCAGGCCGGCCAGGAACACCGCCAGCAGCAGATAGACGATGAATTGCAGCGCGCCGCAGCCGATGCCGCCCCAGATCGAATTCACCAGCATGTTGGCGATCTGCACGCCGCCGGTCAGCGGCGCCATCGAATCGTGCATCGCATTGACCGAACCGTTCGAGGTCTGCGTGGTCAGGGCGCTCCACAGCGCCGAGGCCGTGACGCTGTTGCGGACTTCCTTGCCTTCCATTGACGCAACATTCGCGCTATTCGAGGTTTCGGCAAGCATCGCCGCGCCGGTCGACAGCAGCGACATGCCCAGCATCGTGGCGAACACGAACGTACCGAATCTGCGCCGGCCGGTGAACGGCCCGACCATGAAGGCGATCGCGATCGGGATCAGGACGATCGCGAGCATCTGCAATAGATTAGAGAGCGGCGTCGGGTTTTCCAGCGCCACCGCGCTGTTCGGCCCGTACCAACCGCCGCCGTTGGTGCCGAGCTGTTTCGCTGCGACCATCGGTGCGACCGGGCCCACCGGGATATGCTGCGATGCCATGCCTGCGCTGGCGTCCATCGGTATGACATCGGCGCCGCGCGCGAGCGTGGACGGCACGCCCTGCGAGGCCAGCAGCAGCGACCACAACAGGCACAGCGGCAGCAGGATACGCAGCGTGGCGCGGGTGATGTCGACCCAGAAGTTGCCTACGTCGCGTTCTTGTCCTTCAAGGGCCGCGCCTTCCTGTGCTTCGCCCGTCGACTGCATCGCCTCGCGGCCACCGAACAGCCCGCGCAGGGTCGCGACCAGCACGGCCAGACCGAACATCGGCGTGATCACCTGCAGACCGACGATGCCGACCATCTGCGACAGATACGACAACTGCGCTTGGCCGGAATAGTGCTGCTGGTTGGTATTCGTGAGGAACGAGACCATGGTGTGCAGCGCGAGATCCCACTTCATGCCCGGAATTTGATCGGGATTCAGCGGTAGCGCGCCCTGGGCCATGAACAGCCCCCAGACAACGACGCCCAGCACGAGATTCGCGAGCAGGAAGTTCCCGGCGTAACCGCGCCAGCTCATGCCGCCCTGGGCGCCAGCGCCCAGCATTCGGTAAAGCGCGCGTTCCACCGGCGCGAACACGCGGTCGCCGGGAGCGGGATCGCCGCGCATCACCCGCGCCATGTAGCGGCCCAGCGGCCAGCCGAGCGCGATGGCCAGCGCCATCGTCAAAACGAATTCGGTCATGTCGGCAGTCTCAGAAATCTTCGGGTTTCAGAATCACGTACAGCAGGTACGCGGCCGCCACGCAGACGGAAAACGCGCACACGGCGATCAGCCAGTTCGGCATTGGAATGTCCTCGGAAAGAAATCAGCGCCGCGTCGGAATGCCGGCGTCAGGGCGCACGTCGACGGAATCGTTGCTCCGTCGAAGCAGATGTCTGTGCGACAGCCACCGAACGGATCGCAATCATGAGCGAGGCCATGCGGACGCCGGAAAACCCGAAGGCGAAGACCGGCGCCCGATGGCGGGCTCGCGAAGGTCGATTCATCACGTCACCTCATCCGCAACGATGCGGATTTCGAGTGCGCAGTGTCGGACGTCTGCCGGTAAAGACGCTATGCGCAGACCTGCGCTGCGCCGTATTTTTTGCGTAAATTCTTCGCGGTCCTGGCTGTGGGCACACCGTTTACGCAGATCATGCAGAGGAAGTCGGCGGGCGATCACGGTGCCGTTTCGCGGCGTGGTGTTGATGCCGACGAAGTTCGGGATCTTGCCCAACCAACAAAAAGGGGTCAGGCTCATTTTTTTTGCTCCCTAGCCCTCGTCGGCGATGACGTTTCGCGCTTGCGGCCTATCGCCAACTCTTTGCAAACACCAGCATCGACGGATTGCGCCTGCACACTCAGCAACAGAAGCCTTGGGGTAGCGAGCGATTTCGCCAACAGATCGAAATACTTATGCAGCGATTGATGCAGATCAGACCACGCGGCCGACCGAAATCAGATACTGAAAAATGAACCTGACCCCTTAATCTCGCGCCAGCACGCGCATCCGGTCGCGGTCCGCGCGCGCATCAGCCAGCCCCATCATCGGCTACTCGCCCAATGCGGCCATGCTCGCTTTGCCGGCGTAGCGGTAGCGGTAGCGCCACAGCCTTGCGCCCGTAGTTGCACAGGCCGTTCGTGTCTGCGACACGGTAAACGCTTGTCTTGGGCTTCAGCCCGCGCAGCTTGGTATCGGTGAGCATGTGAGTAAGCCGAAAGTGAGTAAGGCCAAGGCGGTGGCGTCGCCTTACTCACAGCCGTACTCACTTTTCACCGGGATGCAATAGGACAGGCCGGTACGTTAGGAAACAAAAAACCCCGGATATACCGGGGTTTTGTGCGCCTCTTGTGGTGTCTTGGGACGTTGCCGGAGGTCTGTGTGGTGGGCCCACCAGGATTCGAACCTGGAACCAAAGGATTCACGTTGCCCAAGACTTTCGCCTTGGCGTGGACTATCTCATCACCCTCAGCGTGCTGGTCGGGTGCGGGATGCTCGAGCCTGTGATTAAGGGCGCTGTAGCCCTCAGGTAGTCTCTGCACCTTCCGGCGGTGTACCGCCGGCTCGGCTCAGGATTGCCGCCGGCCGAGCCGCTGCGGTTTCCCTGAATTCTTCCCGTTGTCATCTGGCGATTACGCGCCAGCGTCACCTTTTCGATGAGTCCTCTGCTCTAACCGTTGAGCTATAGGCCCTTGGCGGGAATCTTAACAAGGTCAGCGATCAGCCGGTACTCAAATGGATTATTCTTTTCTTATGAATCCATTTTCGCGTTGTGCTTCCTGCAATGCCCCGCTCAGCGGCAGGCAGAAGCGTTTCTGTTCGCGCCGTTGCAAGAATGCTGATACTAATCATCGTCATCAAAGCTATGTGCAGCAACAAATGCGCGGCTGGGCGAGGAAGCGGCTGCTTTTGGCAGAAGCTGGCACCAAGTGCAGCCGCTGCGGCTACTGCAAGAATCTAGCGGCATTGGTTTGGCATCACCTCGATCCTGCGGACAAGAATTTTGCGTTGGATATCCGCTCGCTATCGAATCGAAGCGAGGCAGAAATCCGGCAAGAGGTGAAGAAGTGCATTGTTCTCTGCGCGAACTGCCACGCGGAAACGCATCACCCTCGCTTCGAGGTGCCGTAAGCCAAAGATACTTACCGTCGCTTCTGGCTTTCTGGATTACGCACAAGGACTGCCGCGACGCTGTAAAAGGCATGCCTAGGCTCACGAAAAAGCCCGCCATGCGGCGGGCTTTTCCTGCGGCGGGACAGCGGGCCGCTTACTCGATATCGAGGAAGCTGCGCAGTTGTTCCGAGCGGCTGGGGTGACGCAGTTTTCGCAGGGCCTTGGCTTCGATCTGGCGGATGCGCTCGCGGGTGACGTCGAACTGCTTGCCGACTTCTTCCAGCGTGTGATCCGTGTTCATGTCGATGCCGAAGCGCATGCGCAGCACCTTGGCTTCCCGCGGGGTGAGGCCGGCCAGCACGTCGCGGACGGTTTCCGACAGATTGATGTTGACCGTGTTTTCGACCGGGGACTCGACGTTGGTGTCCTCGATGAAATCGCCCAGGTGCGAATCCTCGTCGTCGCCGATCGGGGTCTCCATCGAGATCGGTTCCTTGGCGATCTTCATG
>JAYUUH010000182.1:0-5071 GCA_043754745.1 Lysobacter sp. | reverse complement strand
TCCCTGGTCGCGGTATTGCAGGCCTGCCAGAGCATCTGGACGGGACAATCGCGACTGGCGCTGGCCGCGGGCGTGAACGTGATGCTCGATCCGGCCATCAACGTGTTCTATGCCAAAGCAGGCCTGTCCGCGCCCGACGGCCGGTGCAAGACGTTCTCCGCCGCGGCCGACGGCATCGGGCGCGCCGAGGGCGCGGGCGTTATCGCGCTGAAACCGTTGAAGCAGGCGCTGGCGGACAATGATCGGGTGTATGCGGTGATCCGCGGCGGCGCGGTGAACCACGACGGACGCAGCAACGGCCTGACACAGCCCAACCGCTGGGCGCAGGAACAACTGCTGCGGACTGCGTTCGCGAACGCCAGCATCGACAGCCTCGACCTGCAATACATCGAACTGCACGGCACCGGGACATTGATCGGCGATCCGATCGAAGCCAATGCGATCGCCGCGGTGTTGATGGAAGGCGGCGAACGCGAGGCATGCCTGGTCGGCTCCGTCAAAACCAATTTCGGCCATCTGGAAGCGGCCGCCGGCATCGCCGGCCTGATCAAGCTCGCGCTCAGCATCGCGCACGGCATGATCCCGCCGAGCTTGTGGTTCGACGCTCCCAACCCGCACATCCCTTTCGACAAAATCCCGCTTCGCGTCAATACGCAGTTGACGCCCTGGACGACACCGAACGAACGCCGCCTGGGCGGCGTGAGTTCATTCGGCATCGGCGGCGCCAATGCGCACGTGGTGCTGCAGTCCGCGCCCGCCCCGCAGGCGAAATCGAAAGCGAAAAAGAAGCCGCGGAATCAATCGCATTGGCTGCTTCTCAGCGCACGATCGGACGCGGCGCTGAAAAGCCTCGCCGGCCGCTACATCGAATTCCTGGACGGTGTCGCATCGGAAGACCTCCCGGCGATCTGCGCGACCGCGCTGCGCCGCAAAGGCATCCACGACTGCCGCCTCGGCGTTGTCGGGCACGATGCGGACGCATTGATCGCCGCATTGCAGGCATACCTCGCCGGCAACGAACATCCGGACGCTTTCCCGGGTCGCTATCGATCGTCGCAGCGCAGACTCGTCCTCGCCGTGCCGGAGCAGGATCTGGTCGACTGGCGACTGCTGTCGTGCGTCGCCGCCAGCCCCCATGCCAGGAATGCATGGGCTGCGTGCAGGATCGCGTTCCAGAAAGACGATATGGCCCTGCCATCGATCGAATCGTTGAGCGCCGAGACCCGTATCGACAGCAACCAGCCCGGTTTCGGCATGTGGCTTTTTTCCGCCCAGTACGCACTGTCGAAGCAGATCCTCGACGGCACGGGCACCATCGACACGATTTTTGCCGACGGCATCGGTCAACTCGCTGTCCTGGCCGCGCTCGACGCCATCCCGCTGAATGCCGCGCCGCGCTGGCTCGACGCGAATCGCGAACGACACGGCGACCAGGCGGAGGCACACTATTCCGTTCACTGCGACTTTTCCTCCGGGGAAAATCCGCTCCTGTCCGAAATCGACCTGGTGAATTCCAGCTCGAACTGTCTTCAACGCATCGAAACGTCGATCGAACATGCGGGCAGCGATATCGTCGTGCTCGGATCGACGGACCATCCCGTGTCCGACGCTGGCGCTGGCGAACGCTTCGCTCTGGCGAACGAGTCCGGCGCCTGGCATCGCGCATGCGCCCGGCTCGCGCTGAGGCATCAGCTGACATGGGCGCATTGGACGGACAACGAACCCTTCATCCGTTTACCGGCTTATCCCTGGCAGCGCGAGTCGCACTGGCTCAGCGCGACCGTTGTTCCGACCCTGGAACAGATCAGTCGAAGCGCGCCGAATACCGCGAAGCCGGAAACAGCGTTCGACAAGACCACTGCCGCGCACGGCCTCCTCGGATCGCAGGTCGATGCGCCTACCGACGCCTGGCGCAACGATCTGCACGACGACCGCTACGCCTACATCCGCGATCACCGCGTGCAGGACGCGATGGTGTTGCCTGGCGCCGGTTATGTCGAAATCGGCTTGTCCGTGCATGCGGAGATCGAGGGGACGACGCCCGCCGCCATCGCGGATCTCGCATTCCATCAAGCTTTGATCCTGGAAGATGGACAGCCCTCGTCCATCCATGTCGCATACGATCGGGAACAGCGGGCATTCACCGTTCACAGCCGCAATTCCGGCGACGGCAACTGGATCCTCAATGCGCGCGGGCGGCTTGCGTCGCCATCCGCGACCAGCCGGGTCATCGATCTGGCCGAACTCAAGTCGCGCTGCACGCGGTTCACCGATGGCGACTCGCATTACGCGAACATGCGGCTTCGGGGGTTCGGCTACGGTCCGGCGTTCCAGGGCGTGCGTGAACTCTGGCTCGACGCGAGCGGCGAACATGTGCTCGCAAGAATCGTCCGGCCCGCAACGCTCGATGCGAACCCGTCGAAGGAATATCTGCACCCGGCCTTGTTCGATGCCGCGCTGCAGTCCACGCTCACGACCCTCACCGCGCGCGGAGATTCAGATCTCTATATCCCGACCGGAATCGATCATCTGCAGTTGTACCGGAACACCGGCGACGCCTTCTGGTGTTACGGCGGCCTGCAGTCGGCCTCCCACGGCACGGTCAAGGGCGAGGTCGTGCTCTTCGACGACGCCGGGCAACTGATCGCCGAAGCGACCGGCGTGCGCGCACAGGCGCTGACCCGCAAGGAACGGAACGATCTGAAGGATGTCGACGCATGGCTTTACCGGTGGTCCTGGAAGCAGATGCCGCTGGAAACGTCGGTCGTCGGCGGACACTGGGTGGTGCTCGCGGACGACGGCATCGATGCGGAGCGGTTGGTACGGCAGATCGCCGAACTCGGCGCCGCGCATGTCGTACTGGTGCTCCCCGGCGATCGATTCGCGCAGCACGGCGCGACGCATTTCACCGTGCGCCGCGACGATCCGACCGATCTGGATCGCGTGTTCGAAACGCTTGCCGACATCGATCTCACCGGCGTCGTCCACGGCTGGGCGATCGACTTGGGCCGTTCGAAAGATGGGCTGCCCTTTTCCGGTAGCGATGCCGAACCCGTTCTGCAATTGCTGCGGCTGCTCGGCACGACACAGCGGCAGAATCCGCCGCAGCTGGTGCTGTTGACGCGCGACCTGCAGGAAGTAGCTGACGCCGGAGACGCTGCAACGACGGCGGATGGTCTGGCACTGGCGCCACTGCTCGGCCTGGCGCGCGTGGCCGTGAGCGAATTCCCGAACCTCGTGGTGCGCGCGATCGACATCGATCGTGCGCCGACCGCGTTGTCCCAGCTGGCGCTCGAAATCGTTTCGGTGGACAGGGAAGAAGAGGTCGCGCTGCGTGCCGGCCATCGCTTCGTACATCGCATGTCCCGCGTGAGCGCGGGCGAACTGAAGGCAACGGCGCCGGCAGCCGCCAGCACCGGCATCCAGGCGGATGCGGCTTACCTGATCACCGGAGGATTCGGCGGCTTCGGTCTGGAAGTCGCCGGATGGCTGGTCGCTCGCGGCGCACGCCACATCGCACTGGTCGGACGGCGCGGCGCGAGTACCCAGGAAGCGACCGATGCGATCGCGAAGCTGCGCGCGGACGGCGCGAACATCTTCGAAGTGTCGGCCGATATCTCCCGGGAGGCGGAGGTCGTGCGTCTCCTGGAACAGGTCCGCGCGGAACTGCCCGCGCTCGATGGCGTTTTCCATGCCGCCGCCGCGCTGGACGACGCCCCGATCGCGCAGTTGGAACCGCGCCAGATCGACAATGCGATGGGCGCCAAGGCGCTGGGCGCATGGTATCTGCATCGGCATACATCGACCGACGCCTTGACGCACTTCGTGCTGTTCTCGTCCATCGCCTCGATGGTGGGCGGAACCGGCCAAGCCTCGTACGCGATGTCCTGCGGATATCTGGACGCACTTGCGCGCTACCGGCGCGCACAGGGCCTGTCCGCCGTTTCCGTCAACTGGGGCGCGCTCCGCGATGTCGGCATGGCCACGCGCTTCGGCGATGTCGAGAAATATCTCGGCAGCACCGGCGTTGGCCTATTCTCGCCGACCCAGGCCGTCAAGCTGCTTGAACTGGCGGTCGCATGGCATCCCGCCGAACTCGCCATCGCGAAGATGGATTGGAAGCAATGGGCCGCGGTCTACCCGGCCTGGGGCGTCTCTCCGAAGTATCGCGATCTGCTCGCGGATGCCGGCTCGAAACCCGCCGGCGCGCGCAGCCATCAGATGCAGATCGAGCTGCTCGCCATGTCGACGGAGGAGCGCCGCGCCGCCGTCGCCGCAATCCTGGTCACCTTGTTGGCGCAGACCATCGGCACGGGCGCGGAGGCGATCGACACCGGACTGCCATTGCCCAGTCTGGGACTGGATTCCCTGATGGCCATGGACCTGCTGGTGGCCATCGAAGACAGTCTCGGCGTCAAAGTGCCGATGCTCATGGTGATGAAGGGCAATAGCATCCTGCAGTTGGCCGATGAGGTCGACGCGCTGTTGACGGACCCATCCCTTGTCGGGGACCTCAGGGCCTCGGCGGCACCGCGCAGCCGGGACATCCCCGATGAACTCGACCTGGAAGCCGCCGAACGCTTCATCGCGGACCTCGGCGATTTCGACGACGACGAAGTCGACAAATTGCTTCAACAGATCATGCGCGAAAAGGAAGCAGTGCAATGACGATGGTGTCCATGGATGTCAACAATCTTTCGATTTCCGAAAAACGGGAAATGCTCGCCGACGCCCTGCGTCGCAAGGCACGCCGACTGACCACGACTTCTCCGCTGTCGTACGGCCAGAAGGCGCTGTGGTTCCTGTATCTCAGCGCGCCGGAAAGCGCGGCTTATCACGTGTCGTTCAGCGCGCGGATCCACTCCCCGCTCGACGTGAGCGCGTTGAGGCGCGCTTTCCAGCAGTTGATCGAGCGCCACGGCGCGCTGCGGGCCGTGTTCAAACTCCAGGATGGCGTCCCCGTCCAGGAAATCGCCGGCGATCGCGAAGTCGACTTCCGGATTGCGGATTGCGCCGGGTGCACCGAAGCGGAGCTCAAGTCGCGCGTCGAGGCGGCGTACCGCCGTCCGTT
>JAYUUH010000181.1:0-5075 GCA_043754745.1 Lysobacter sp. | reverse complement strand
AACCTACTGCGCGGTCGAAGCGCCGAAGGGTGAGTTCGGCTGTTATCTGGTGTCCGATGGTGCGAACAAGCCGTTCCGCGTGCATCTGCGCGCGCCGGGTTTCGCGCATCTGTCGTCGATGGACACGATCGTGAAGGGCCACATGCTGGCCGACGTGGTGGCGATGATCGGTACCTACGACGTCGTCTTCGGCGAAATCGATCGCTAAGGGTGCAGAGAGAATGAAAGCGACCGGAAATTTCGAAGCCTGCCGCAACGTCGACCCGATGGTCGCGTTGAGCGACAAGACGCGGGCGCACATCGACCACTGGCTGGGCAAGTTCCCGCCGGATCGCAAACGTTCGGCGGTGCTGCAGGGTCTGCACGCCGCACAGGAACAGAACGAAGGCTGGCTGACCGACGAACTCATCGCGGCGGTCGCGAAGTATCTCGACCTGCCGCCGGTGTGGGCGTACGAAGTCGCGACCTTCTACTCGATGTTCGAGACCGAAAGGGTCGGTCGCCACAACGTCGCGTTCTGCACCAACATCAGCTGTTGGCTCAACGGCGCCGAAGACCTGGTGGCGCACGCCGAGAAGAAGCTCGGCTGCAAGCTCGGCGAATCGTCCGCGGACGGCCGCGTGTTCCTCAAGCGCGAAGAAGAGTGTCTGGCTGCGTGCTGCGGCGCGCCGATGATGGTCATCAACGGTCATTACCACGAGCAGTTGGACGTCGCGAAAGTCGACGCGCTTCTCGATGGTCTGAAGTGAGGCAGGGCGACGAGATGGCACAGCACGGCTCCGATACGCACGGCCACCACGCCACCGGTCCCGTCGGCCCCGCGCCGAAGGACCACCAGGTCGTCTACACCACGCTGCATTTCGACAAGCCGTGGTCGTACGAGAATTATCTGAAAACCGGCGGTTACAGCGCGCTGCGCAGGATCATCGAAGAGAAGATCCCGCCGGAACAGGTGATCGACATGGTCAAGGGTTCCGGGCTGCGCGGTCGCGGCGGCGCGGGCTTTCCCACCGGCCTGAAATGGAGCTTCATGCCCAAGGGCACCGGCATGCAGAAGTACATCCTCTGCAATTCCGACGAATCCGAACCGGGCACCTGCAAGGATCGCGACATCCTGCGCTTCAATCCGCATTCCGTGCTCGAAGGCATGGCCATCGCCTGCTACGCCACCGGTTCGACGGTCGCCTACAACTATCTGCGCGGCGAGTTCCATCACGAGCCGTTCGAGCATCTGGAAGAAGCCACCGCGGAGGCATACAAGCACGGCTGGCTGGGCAAGAATGTGCTCGGCAGCGGTATCGACATCGATATCCACAATGCGCTCGGCGCCGGCGCCTACATCTGCGGCGAAGAAACCGCGTTGATGGAATCGCTGGAAGGCAAGAAAGGCCAGCCGCGCTACAAGCCGCCGTTCCCGGCCAACTTCGGTCTGTACGGTCGCCCGACCACGATCAACAACACCGAGACCTACGCCTCGGTGCCGGCCATCATCCGCAACGGCGCCGAGTGGTTCCTCAATCTCGGCAAGCCGAACAACGGCGGCCCGAAGATCTTCTCGGTGTCCGGTCACGTGGCGAAGCCGGGCAATTACGAAATTCGCCTCGGCACTCCGTTCGCCGATCTGCTGGAAATGGCCGGCGGCGTGCGCAACGGCCACAAGCTCAAGGGCGTGATCCCGGGCGGTTCGTCGATGCCGGTGCTGCCGGCGGACGCGATGCTCGCCTGCACGATGGACTACGACTCGATCCAGAAGGCCGGCTCCGGCCTCGGCTCGGGCGCGGTCATCTTGATGGACGAAACCACCTGCATGGTGCGCGCCTGCCAGCGCATCGCGCGCTTCTACTTCAAGGAAAGCTGCGGCCAGTGCACGCCGTGCCGCGAAGGCACCGGCTGGATGTACCGCATGCTCACCCGCATCGTCGAGAAGCAGGCGACGATGGAGGATCTGCACATGCTGCGCGCCGCCGCCGGCCAGATCGAAGGCCACACCATCTGCGCGTTCGGCGAAGCCGCCGCGTGGCCGGTACAGGGTTTCCTGCGTCACTACTGGAACGAATTCGAGTACGCGATCGTGAACAAGCGTTTCCTGGTCGACGACCAGCGCGCGGGCACCGTGGTTGGATCGGTCGAGCAGGTGGCGGCATGAGTATCGAAACCGTCAATGCGCCCGCAGCGCCCGTCGTGCCCGAAGGCCACGTCGCCATCGAGATCGACGGTCGCCCGCTGTTCGCGCCGAAGGGTTCGATGATCATCCACGCCGCCGACAAGGCCGGCATTCCGATCCCGCGCTTCTGCTACCACGAGAAGCTGCCGATCGCCGCGAACTGCCGCATGTGCCTAGTCGACGCGGAAATGGGCGGTCGTCCGATGCCCAAGCCGCAGCCGGCCTGCGCCACGCCCGTCGCCGACGGCATGAAAGTCTTCACGCGCAACGAAAAAGCGCTCAAAGCGCAGCGCAACGTGATGGAATTCCTGCTCATCAACCATCCG
Organism: Lysobacter sp.; assembly: GCA_043754745.1. Lineage (GTDB taxonomy): Bacteria > Pseudomonadota > Gammaproteobacteria > Xanthomonadales > Xanthomonadaceae > Lysobacter_I. Next base: position 2,585 of record JAYUUH010000181.1, on the reverse strand, counting down.
CTGGACTGCCCGATCTGCGATCAGGGCGGCGAGTGCGAACTGCAGGACCTGTCGCTGGGCTATGGCCGTTCGGTCAGCCGATTCTCGGAACGCAAGCGCACCGTGGCCGACGAGGACATGGGGCCGCTGGTCGCGACCGAGATGACCCGCTGCATCCAGTGCACGCGTTGCATCCGTTTCACCGCCGATATCGCCGGCACCTACGAACTCGGCGGCATGCAGCGTGGCGAGAATCTGCAGATCGGCACCTACGATGGCAAGCCCCTCACCACCGAGCTGTCGGGCAACGTCATCGACGTGTGCCCGGTCGGTGCGCTGACCAACAAGGTGTTCCGCTTCCGCGCCCGCCCGTGGGAACTGATCGCCAAGGAATCGCTCGGCTATCACGATGCGCTGGGCAGCAACCTGTTCCTGCATGCGCGCCGCGGCGACGTGATGCGTTGCGTGCCGCGCGACAACGAATCGGTCAACGAATGCTGGCTGTCGGATCGCGACCGTTATTCGCACCAGGGCCTGTACGCCGAGGATCGCGCGACCAGGCCGTTGATCCGCGTCGAGAACGGCGAAGGCGACGATGCGTTCCGCGAAGCCTCGTGGGAAGAAGCGCTGGCCGTGGCCGCCGGGATCCTGAGCGCCCATCGCGGCGACACCCTGGGCGTGCTCGCGCATCCGTCGACCTCGAACGAGGAAGGTGCTTTGCTTGCCCGTCTCGCCGATGCGCTCGGCACTGGCAACGTCGACCACCGCATCGCCCAGCACGATCTGTCGGACGGCGCGATCGCCGCTCAGTTCGCGATCCCGGTCGCCGAAATCGGAACCGCCGACGCCATCGTCGTCGTCGGCTCGAATCTGCGCCACGAACTGCCGCTGCTGCATCAACGCCTGCTCCAGGCCTCCAAGCGCGGCACGAAGATCCACGTCATCAACCCGGTCGATTTCGACTTCACGTTCCCGATCGCGTCGAAGACGCTGGTGCCGCCGTCGCAGCTCGCGTCGGCGCTGGCCGGTTTCAAGCTCGACAACGCCGCGAAAGTGGCCGTGATCGTCGGCGCCGTCGCCGAGAATGGCGTCCACGCTGCCGCGATCCGCGAGGCCGCCGCTGCGTTCGCATCCGCGAACAACGCCGCGCTGTGCCGGATTCCACAGGGCGCCAACGCGCTCGGCCTCGCACGCATGGGCGTGCTGCCGACCGCGCGCGACGCGCAGACGATGCTGGCCGATGCGCGCGCCGCATACGTGCTGTACGGCATCGAACCCGGCCTCGATTTCGCCGACCAGGCCCGTGCGCTGAAGGCGCTGGGCGCGGCGAAGGTCGTTGCCTTCAGTCACTTCGCCTGCCGCTCCACGCGCGCGGTGGCCGATGTGATCCTGCCGATCGGCGCTCTGCCGGAAATCGACGCCACGCTGACCAACCTCGACGGCCGCGACCAGCGTGCAGTCTCTGGCGGCAAGCTGCCGGGCGACGCGCGTCCGGGCTGGCGCGTGCTGCGCGCGCTGGGTGGCGAACTCGGCGCGGTCGGTTTCGGGTTCACAGGCTTTGAATTCACGGACCTCGCGGGCCTGCGCGCCAGTGTTTCGCCCCGCGTCGTGTCCGTCGCCATGTCGCCGGCGCCCGCTGCGGCAGGCGAAGGCCTCGAGCTTGCGGTATCGCAGGCGATCTATCGCGTCGATGGCGTGACCCGTCGCGCATTGGCCCTGCAGTCGCATCCATTGAACGCCGGTCCGCGGATCGTGCTGCATCCGGCGGATGCCGCTGCCGCATCGCTCGTCGACGGCGCGATGGCGAAGGTCGACAACGGCATCGGTGCCGCCACGCTGCAGGTCGTCGTCGACGATCGGGTCGCCCAAGGCGCTGCGTGGATCGAATCCGGCCACGGCGCGACCGCAGCGCTCGGTAGCGGTCGTGCCCGCGTGACCGGAGCCGCCGCATGAACATGTTGTTCGATGCGCTGCGCGACTGGATCCTTGCGATGGGCACGGCCGGCGCACTGCTGTGGATCGTATTGAAGATCCTCGCGATCACGATGCCGGTCATCATCACCGTCGCGTTCTACGTGGTGTGGGAGCGCAAGCTGATCGGTTGGATGCACGTCCGTCACGGCCCGATGTATGTGGGCTGGGGCATCCTCCAGGCCTTCGCCGACGTCTTCAAACTGCTGTTCAAGGAAGTGATCCAGCCGAGCAGCGCGAACAAACCGTTGTTCATCCTCGCACCGATGCTGGCGCTGGTGCCGGCGCTCGCGGCGTGGGCGGTGGTGCCGTTCGATGCCAAGCTGGTGCTCTCGAACGCCAATGCCGGCCTGCTGTATCTGCTGGCGATGACCTCGCTTGGCGTGTACGGCATCATTCTGGCGGGTTGGGCGTCGAACTCCAAATACGCGTTCCTCGGCGCGATGCGCGCGGCTTCGCAGGTCGTGTCCTACGAAATCGCGATGGGCTTCGCGCTGGTCGGCGTGCTGATGGCGGCCGGCAGTCTCAACATCACCGACATCGTGGTGGCGCAATCCGGCAACGCGGGCTTCTTCGAGTGGTTCTGGTTCCCGCTGCTGCCGCTGTTCGTCGTCTACTTCATCTCAGGCGTGGCC
>JAYUUH010000180.1:0-1731 GCA_043754745.1 Lysobacter sp. | reverse complement strand
CGCGTCGAGCGCGCGTGAAGGCTAGCGCTGGCGGCCGGCGCCCAGGATGATCCGCGCGCTGCGCTGGTAACTCCAATACGCCTGTGCCCAGTCGATCATCACCACCATGCGGTTGCGGAAGCCGATGAGGAAGAACACATGCGCCGCCAGCCAGAACCACCAGGCGAGCACACCGGAAAACCTGAGGCCGTGCACATCGACCACCGCGGCCATCCGGCCGATGGTGGCGAGATTGCCGAAGTCGCGATAACGGAACGGTGCCGGCGCGCGCCCCAGCAGGCGCGCGCGGATCGCCTGCGCGACGTGGCGGCCCATCTGCTTCGCTGCGGGCGCGACGCCGGGCACCGGTTTGCCGGCGTACTGCAGCGACGCGAGATCGCCGGCGATGAAGATGTCCGGATGCCCCGGCACGCTGAGGTCGGGCTGCACGATCACGCGGCCGGCGCGATCCAGCGGCACGCCGAGATCGCGCGCCAGCGGCGACGCGGCCACGCCCGCGGCCCACAGCACGGTGCGCGCGGCGATGCGTTCTTCCCCGAGCTTCACGCCCTCGCCATCGATCGCGGCCACCGGCACGCCGGTGCGTACTTCCACACCGAGTTTCCGCAACTGCGTGCGCGCTTTTTCGGATAAGGATTCCGGAAAACTCGACAGCACCCGCGGCCCGGCTTCGAGCAGCAGCACGCGCGCCCTGCGCGGATCGGCGCGACGGAATTCGCCGTGCAGCGTGTGCTGCGCGATCTCGGCAAGCGTACCCGCCAACTCCACGCCGGTCGGGCCGCCGCCGACGATGGCGAACGTCAGCCATGCCTCGCGTTTCGCAGCGTCGTCTTCGGCTTCGGCGCGTTCGAACGCGGTGAGGATACGGCGACGGATTTCCAGCGCATCGTCCAACGTCTTCAGGCCCGGCGCATGCGCAGCCCAGTCGTCGTGGCCGAAATACGCATGCGTGGCGCCGCTGGCGAGCAGCAGATGGTCGTAATCGAATGCCCGGCCATCGGCGAGCCGTATCTGCTTCGCATCGGGCGCGATACCGCCGACTTCGCCCAGCAGCACGGTGACGTTCTTCTGCTTACGCAGGATGTGGCGCAGCGGCGCGGCGATGTTCGGCGCCGACAGCCCGGCGGTCGCGACCTGGTAGAGCAACGGCTGGAACAGATGATGATTGCCACGATCCACCAGCGTGATCCGCACCGGCGCATCGCGCAGCGCGCGTGCCGCCCACAATCCGCCGAAACCGCCACCGACCACCACCACATGGGGCACCGCATGCATCCGCCGTCTCCAGCCGCTACGGCGCCATCGCCGCGTGCGTATTGTCGCGTATCCGGTGCAGGAACGGGTGGAGAGATGCATTCGCTGTCATCCCGGAGGCGGAAATCTCCAAGAAGACCCGCGTTGCTATTCCGATTCGAAGACACATACACCAAGTCCCTCACATGCGTTCGGGATGACAGTGATCGATTGACTGCAGCAATCCGTCGAACTCAGCAGCATCGCAGAACGTTCAAACGTTGGAAGACCCGGAGGGCGGCGCACAGGAGGTGCGCCGTTTTTCTATGCGGCATGGATGCCGCATAGAAAAATCCCGGCCATACTTCCGACGGCAGATTTGCCTCGGCACCAAAGAGTTTCCTGATTCCCCATCAGTCTCATCCTAAGATACGCGCCTGAGCGATGGTGCAACTCACTGATTCCAGCGAGTTTCGCCATGACTAAGAAAAGCACGAT
>JAYUUH010000179.1:0-5092 GCA_043754745.1 Lysobacter sp. | reverse complement strand
CTCCGACGGCGGAATGAAATTTCCGAAGGCGTCGCGCCAGCGCAGCAACGCCTCCACCGAAACGATGGCGCCGTCGGACAGACGCATGATCGGCTGGTAATGAAGATCGAACTCGTTTCCCGACAATGCCCGCCGCAGATTGGCGATGGTCGTCAGACGCGCGCCGGCCTGTTCGGCCATGTGCGTCTCGTAGCGCATCAGGGAGGCGTTCTCCGCGCGCGCCTGCAGCGCCGCCAGCGTGGCGTGGCCGACGACGTGCTCGGCCGACTCCGCGTCGTGGCTCCTGTGCGCGATGCCGATCCACGCCTCGACGCGATGGCTGCCGCTGCCGGAGTCCACCGGCTCGGCGATGGCCGCCATCAGGCTGGCCACCATCGCCCGGGAGCGCCGGCCATCCATCGACGCGACCACGAACACGCCCTCCGGCACATAGCCGATATGGCCGTACGCGCCGCCGACCTCGGCCAATCGCCGCGCGACCTCGCGCACGATGGCCTCGCCGGTGCGCTGGCCCAGCGTGGGCGAGAGCAGTTCCAGATCGCGTAATTGGACATAGGCGACCGCGTAGCCTGCGCTGCCCTCCTCGGCCGGCGCCGCGTCGAGCCGTTCCAGCAATGGCCGCAGCTTGAGCAGGCCCGTGCCCTCGTCGTGCGAGGCGCGCCAGGCCAGATCCGCTTCGTAGGCCACGCGCTCGCTTACGTCCTCGGCCAGGACCAGCCGCGCCGGCCGGCCGTCGAAGCGGATGCTGCTGCTGTGGATGCGCACGTGCAGACGCGTCCCGTAGTGGGTCTCGTGGATCCATATCTGCGACGAATCGCGGCTGTGGACCGCTTCCTGCACCACTTCATCCACCGACTCGCGCACCGCCTCCTCGGCGTCGCGGGGCCGGATCTGCAGGATGGTCATCGCCAGGAATTCCTCCCGCAGGTATCCGTAGCTGCGTATCGCCGCGGCGTTCACGGCCAGGAACGCGAGCGTTTCGGTATCGAATACCCAGAACGGCAGCGGATTGAGATCGAACATCTCGCGGAACTGCTGCTCGGCCTGTTCCAGGCGCGCCTGCGCGGCGCGGCGCTCGCTGACGTCCACGATCGTGCCGGCCATCTGCGGCTGGCCGTCACCATCGACCACCAGCGCCCCGCGCGAGTTGATCCAGCGATCTCCGCCGGCGGGCAAGCGGACCCTGTATTCCGTCTGGAACGGCGTACGATGCTCGCTCGCCCACTGGAATTCGCGGCGCACGCGCCCGCGGTCGTCCTCGTGCATGCGCAGGAAAAAGTCCTCCATCGACACCAGACCGGCGACGCAGGGGAATCCGAGCAGCTCCGCCGCTTCCGCGGAGGCTTGCACCTCCGTCTCGCCTTCGTCTATTGCCCAGACGCCAACGCGGGATGCCTGCTGCGCGCGCGCGAGCCAATCGGCGTGCTGCAACAGCTCCCGATGGGTTTTCAGGCGCAGCGCTTCTACGGCCGTCATCCGCCGCATCAGGTAGGCCATCGCGAGCCAATACAGCAGCACCGCGAACGCAGCGGCGATCGCATAATCGCGCCACGGCGCCAGCGCGTCGCGGCGCGCCAGTCCGGCGGTCACGACGAAGGGATAATCGCTCGCCGCGCTGTAGCCGACGAAACGGGTCACGCCATCCAGTTCGCTGACGATGTCGCGCTGGAGAGTGGCGCCGAGCGCAACCCCCTCCGGCAGTAGCACGTGCCGGCCGATCTGGGTGGCACCGGGGCCAGAACGGGCCAGGATCACGCCGCCCAGGTCCAGGATCGACACGCTGCCGAACGCACCGGTATCCAGCCCTTCCAGCATCTTCTGCAGTCCGGAGGTCCGCAGCCGCGCCACCAGCCAGTTGCCGTCCCGCGTGCGCAGGGCCAAGGGCACCACCGGCTCTCCGCGACCGCTCTGCTGGAGCCTGCCGACCTTCAGGCCGCCCGCCGCGCCCTGCGCCAAATCCTGCAGCGTCGCTCGGCCGAACATCGCGCCGGGGAAAAGCGCCGGCGCGCCGGGGGCGCGTATGCCGCCGTCGTACAGCGGCTTGCCTGCGGCATCGTAGAGCGCGATGCCCTGCAGTTCGCCCTGGTAGGACAGAACGCTGCCGATGGCGCGGGAGGCATCCCATCCACTGTCGGCCGGCGATCGTGCGTACGCATCGACATCGTCGGCCATCCCTTGCAGCGCGCGCTCCAGATTGCGGATCTCGAAGTGCATCAGTCGATCCACGCCCGTGGCCACCGCCATGCTCTGGCGTCTTGCGGCATCGATGCGCGCCTTACGATCGAGCATGACCGTCGCCAGCAGGCCCAGCGTGATCAGAATCCCCAGCAGGATGGCCACCGAGCGTACGACGGCGATGGGTCGAGCGTCTGTCGGGCTTGCCTGGGGCATCGTGGTCTCCTTGGCGATGATGCTTGATCATCGACGCATCGGTCCGACGACGATAGGCGCTCATGTCATGCGCGCACAAGGCCCAGACGGTTACGACATGCTTCGTTGGCCTCCCAGTCAATCCGGCGACCGTCGGCATCAAGACGAATGCACGCGCTCGCCCATGCAAATTGCATGGGCTACATAGGCTTCATGACCTGTCCGCTCGCATCGCCCGACCGCGTTGATCCGCAGGCCGCCGCTCCAGTCCGTGCGACGCGTTCGGCACGCCATCATCAACGCCGCAACGCTGGGATGTCGACATGACTCCACTCGCACGATACGCAGAGCCCCGACCTGTAGGCCTCCACATGATCCGATCGCGTCATCTTTCCCGGATCGTCACACGCGTGAAGATCCATCCTGTCAACACCGACAGGCTGTGAACGAGACCGATGGCACCATGATCGACCGCAATCGACTCCATCGGGACGGCTATGCCCTGCTCCGTCGCGCGATCCCGGCGGAATGGCTGGACGATCTTCGCGACGCGTTCGATGCGGGCGCGAAACCGTCGGAACAATGGCTGGTGCCGCGCGGCGCGGACTGGCGCCATTCGATGCTGGATCTCGATCCGAACGTGCAGGCCGTCTGCCGGCTGCCGCCATTGCTGTCCGCGGTCGGCGCGTTGATCGGCGAACGCTTCTTCCTCGCGCAGGTCGAGGGCCGCGAACCTCTGTCGGGAGGCGGTCGACAGGGTCTGCACCGCGACCTGTCCGCGCAACGCCCCGGCGATACGGCGATCGCGCTGGCCTTTTTCGACGACTTCGGTCCCAGCAACGGCGCAACGCGTCTCGTCCCCTGCAGTCATCGCCCTGCGCCGGGCGACCCGCCGCCCGCCGTCGACGACGAGTCCCGGGCCGTGCAGCTCGCAGGCGCCGCGGGCGACATCCTCGTGCTCGATGCCGACCTGCTGCATGCCGGCAGCCTCAACCGGACCGGCGCACGGCGTCGCTCGATCCTGATCACCTATTTCGCCGAGTCCCACTACGCCGCGCACCTCGAAACGGCGCAGCTCCGCAACATCCGCATGGACACCAGCGAGCGATTCGATCCGTATGGCCGTAGGCGCGTCAGCCGAAACTGTCATGCGCCATTGAATGCCGACGACATAAGCCGAAGGCATCATGCGCCATCGAGCGCCGCCAACATCGGAATCGCCAAAACCGATGCATGTCGCTTCGCTTCATCCCACTGCTACCATCCCTCGGCCGTCGACCATCGGTCCTACTGCATCAACGATATCAAGGAGGATTCACATGCGACATCGTCATCGCGCGCTGATCATCGGATCGCTCGCCATCTGCACGCTGCAGGCGCTCGCCGCCGACTTCCCGCGCCTGGACCAGGCGCTGCCCGCCGGCGTCGATATCGCGGCGATCCATCCCGTCTTCGACTTCGATGGCGATGGCTGCCTGCCCAGCGCGGGCATCAGCCGCTACGGGGAACAGAACGGCGGCCTGAATCCTTCGGGCAGCATCACCGGCGGCTGCCGCCGGGTCGATTTCATGAACTACAGCAACACCCTGCATCGCTATGCCTGCATCGACAGCGGCGGCAGTCGCTATTGCGGGCATTTCTTCGCGCTGTACATGCTCAAGGACCAGATCAGCGCCCTGGGCGGCGGGCATCGTCACGATTGGGAGCACGCGGCGGTGTGGACGCGTGATGGTGTGGTGACGCACGCGGGCTACAGCGCGCACGGCAAGCTGTACAACGCCGCGGCGGCATCGCTGCCGATGCAGAACAGCCACGTGAAGATCGTCTACCACAAGGACGGCGTGGCCACGCACGCGCTGCGCTTCGCATCGGCGGGCGAAGCGGCCGAAAACCCCTACAGCCAGTTCGTGCTGCCCGCGCTCACGAGCTGGCACACGCTGCGCGGCGCCAGCCTCGACAACGCGGCGATGCGCAGCCGCCTGAATACCTTCAATTACGGCTCGGCCACCATCCCGATGAAGGACAGCAATTTCCTCGTCAATCTCAACACGTATCGCCCGGCAGGCTATCCCGCGTTCACGCAAACCGCGATCGACGCGTCGCGATAGTAAGAAGCACCGAGCGACCGGATCCGCTGCCTCACCGCAGCGGATCCGGTGAGCCCGCCCAATCAGCGGGCAGAACGCCGTCGAGGACCAAGCGATGGAATGAGGAATGCGGCCAGTCGCCCGGCCGCTGCGCCCAGCCGTGCTTGACCGGATTGAAATGGATGTAATCGATGTGATTCCGTAGATCGCGCTCGTCGCGGATCAGGTGTTCCCAGTAACGGCGTTGCCAGATCGCTCGTTCCCGTTTTGAAGTCCGCGATGGAGATCTGTACCCGCGATCATCGACGCATCGGGAAAATTCACCCTTGATGCGGTTCCATCGGGCAGGAAAATCCGCATCGCCTTGCGGCAATGACCAGATACAGTGCAGGTGATCGGGCAACACCACGAACGCCGGCATCGCGAACGGACGCCATGCCCGTACCAGTCGAAACGCATGGGACAGCGCATCGATGCGCTCGGTCAATATCGCAGTCCGTCGATCGGCAACGGCGACCGTGAAGAAATAGGTCCCGCCGGGGACGAATGCGCGGTGATAGTTCGGCATCGCCCATCATCGCCATCCCGCACGCATCGCCTCATCAGAAAAGCCCTCGCATCACCGTCAGAAAATC
>JAYUUH010000178.1:0-1737 GCA_043754745.1 Lysobacter sp. | reverse complement strand
CGAACGACGGCGCGCTGTCGGCGAAGACCCGCTTCGCGCTGTCGGTGGCCGCGTTCAACCGCGTCGCGCAGTACGACGCCTTCATCAGCAATTACCTGTCGTCGATCCAGGACGATGGCAGCCGCGCGCTGTTCCCGGCGCAGAACAACAGCAACTTCGTCAAGGTGATGGATCTGCGCTACGGCGAAAACCCGCATCAGCACGGCGCGTTCTACCGCGACCTGTGGCCGGTGCCGGGCACGCTGGCCACGTTCACCCAGTTGCAGGGCAAGGAACTCAGCTACAACAACCTCGCCGATGCCGATGCCGCCTGGGAATGCGTGCGCCAGTTCGAAGCGCCAGCCTGCGTGATCGTCAAGCACGCCAATCCCTGCGGCGTGGCCGAAAGCGGCGACTGCGCGCAAGCGTACGAACTGGCCTACGCCACCGACCCCACCTCGGCGTTCGGCGGCATCATCGCGTTCAATAAGACGCTGGATGCGGCCACCGCGAAAACCATCCTCGACCGGCAGTTCGTCGAAGTGCTGATCGCGCCGGACTACGACGACGGCGCGCTGGCCTACACGAAGAAGAAAGCCAACGTCCGCGTGCTGCGCATCCCGCACGGCGCCGGCCGCAATAACATTGACGTGAAGCGGGTCGGCTCCGGCCTGCTGATGCAGACCGCTGACATCCGCGAAGTGACCGCCGATGAATTGAAAGTGGTGACCAGACTCGCGCCGACCGCCGAGCAACTCTGCGACCTGCTGTTCGCATGGCGCGTGGCGAAGTACGTGAAGTCGAACGCCATCGTCTACGCGAAGGACAAGCGCACCGTCGGCGTCGGCGCCGGCCAGATGAGCCGCGTGGTCAGCGCGAAGATCGCCGCGCTCAAGGCCGAGGGAGCCGGCTTGACCGTGCCCGGATCGGTGCTAGCCAGCGATGCTTTCTTCCCGTTCCGCGACGGCATCGACGCCGCCGCGGCCGCGGGCATCCAGGCGATGATCCAGCCCGGCGGCTCGATGCGCGACGCGGAAGTCATCGCCGCGGCCGACGAACACGGCATCGCGATGGTGTTCACGGGCGTTCGGCATTTCAGGCATTGAACTAAAGAAACGGAGAATATTAGATGGACAACTCTGCATTTCGTTTACTTACCATTCTGGAAGCCGGCAAGAAATATCCGGTGAATCACCCCTGCGTTCGAGCGTGGAAGGATCTTCTTGGCGCAGATACGGATCTAGAGGTTCCGGAAAAGTACGGCTACTTTTTACGACTAGTCGGGGAAACTGCAGAAGAAGTATTGGAAATCAGCCCTTCTTCTATCGATGCTGTTTCTCATTGGCGAGGCAGAATCTTGGCTGGGATGTGCTCTTCACACATGACTTCACCTTGGCAAGCATTCATTGATCAGATTGACTCACACACACTTGCATATTTGAGAATGCAAGCGGATCTGATTGACGGAAAAATACACAGAAAAGCACTTGATACCGAACAGCTAGCCAAAGCTCGTGGGCACCTACTTGTTGCGCTAAATGAAATACGCGAGAGCAACAGCCTTACGCCTGCAACAAGGATCACACTGATCGCAAAGATTCAAGCGATAATTTCAGCAATTGATAACTATTCGATAGTTGGTCAAGACCATGTTTTTGATGCAGCCAAGGCTGCTTGCTTTGATATAGCTCATGCAAAGCAAAGTGGTGTTGAAGTTCCGGGGAAATCCAACATTCGAGAAGGGCTATCTATTCTTTC
>JAYUUH010000177.1:0-1737 GCA_043754745.1 Lysobacter sp. | reverse complement strand
ATGCCACGATTCCCTTGCTGCCCATGCCCGCTTCGGTCAGGCCAAGGTGCAGGGGGAAGTCGGATCGCGACGCCAGGTCCCGGTACACGGCGATCAGTTCCTGCACGCCGCTGACCTTCGCGCTGAGGACGATGCGCTCGCGCGCAAGGCCGATGTCCACCGCGCGTTCGGCCGAATCCAGCGCCGAGCGGATCAACGCCTCGCGCAGCACGCGCCCCGCATCCCAAGGCATGGCGCGCTGCGCGTTCTCGTCCATCAGCTGCGCAGCCAGCGATTGATCGAGCGAGCCCCAGTTGGCGCCGATGCGCACCGGCTTGTCGTAGCGGATCGCGAATTCGATCAACTGCGCGAACTGGGTGTCGCGCTTCCTGCCGAAACCGACGTTGCCCGGGTTGATGCGGTACTTCGCCAGCGCCTCGGCGCAGGCCGGTTCGGCGGCGAGCAGCTGGTGGCCGTTGTAGTGGAAGTCGCCAATGATCGGCACGGAGATGCCCATCATCGCCAGCTTCTCGACGATGCGCGGAACGGCAGCAGCGGATTCGGCGTTGTTCACCGTCACCCGCACCAGTTCCGAGCCCGCACGCCAGAGTTCGGCGACCTGTTTCGTGGTGCCGGCGACATCGGCGGTGTCGGTATTCGTCATCGACTGCACCACCACCGGCGCATCGCCGCCGACGGCAATGCCACCGATGCGGACCTGACGGGTGGCGCGACGCGGCGCGGGGCCGAAGATCGGCGCGGCGGCTTCGGATTGGCAGGGCAAGGACTGTGCGGACATGGCCGACATTCTAACCGCGGACCGCATGCGCGGGCCTCCTGTAGAGCGGCCTTCAGGCTGCTGCTCCCTTCAGGGGCAAGGCAGCGGCCTCAAGGCCGCTCTACGGGAGGCATCGAGAGGGATGCGGAAGCGATTCCCGTATCCTGTATCGATGTCCGCATCACCCCCAAACGACGACCGCAAGGCGCTCACCCCGAGCCAGCTGAACGCCCTCGCCCGCAATCTGCTCGAAGACACTTTTCCGCTGATCTGGGTCGAAGGCGAACTGGGCAATCTGTCGCGACCTTCGTCCGGGCATCTGTATTTCACGCTGAAGGACGAACGCGCCCAGGTCCGCTGCGCACTGTTCAAACCCAAGAGCCAGTGGCTGAAATTCACGCCCCGCGAAGGCCTGCGGGTGCTCGCGCGCGGCCGCCTGACCCTGTACGAGGCGCGCGGCGACTATCAGCTGATCCTCGACACCATGGAGGAGGCCGGCGAAGGCGCGCTGCGGCGGGCGTTCGAGCAGCTCAAGGCCAAGCTGCAGGCCGAGGGGCTGTTCGACCGGACCCGCAAACGGCCGCTACCGGCGCACGTGCACAGGCTCGGCGTGCTGACATCGCCCAGCGGCGCCGCGGTACGCGATGTGCTGAGCGTGCTGCGCCGGCGCTTCCCGCTGGTCGAGGTCGACGTGCTGCCGGTACCGGTGCAGGGCGAGACCGCGGCGGCGCAGATCGTGCGCATGCTGCAGGCCGCCGCGCGCAGCGGCCGCTACGACGCGCTGCTGATCACCCGCGGCGGCGGTTCGCTGGAAGACCTGTGGGCATTCAACGATGAAGCGCTGGTGCGGGCGATCGCCGCCTCGCCGGTGCCGGTGGTGTCGGCGGTGGGGCACGAAGTGGACTTCAGCCTTGCCGACTTCGCCGCCGATCTGCGCGCGCCGACGCCGTCGGTCGCTGCGGAACTGCTGGTGCCGGATC
>JAYUUH010000176.1:0-5108 GCA_043754745.1 Lysobacter sp. | reverse complement strand
CATCTCAAGACAGTCAATTTGAAGCACGCCGAACGCTACTACCGCGAGGCGCTGGATATCTATCCCGCCGACAGTCCCGGGCGTTCGATGGTGATCTTCAACCTCGGCCAGGTCGCGGAAAAGCGCGGCGATTTCGTCGGCGCCGAGCGTCAGTACCGCGAGGCGCTGGTCGGCCAGCGCAAGCATTACGGCGACGAGCACGACCGCGTGGGGATGCAGCTCAACCGGCTGGGGATCGTGCTGTACCGGCAGCAGCGGCTGGAGGAAGCCGAAACCGCGATGCGGCAGGCGCTGGCGATCTATCGCAAGCGCCTCGCCGCAGGCCATCAGCGTTTCGCGGTGGTGCTGGTGCCCTTGGGACAGTTGCTGATCGAACGCGGCCGCACAGAAGAGGCCGAACCGCTGCTGCGCGAAGCGCTGAAGGTGCGGCGGGAGGCTTTCGGCGAGAACGACCCGCGCACCTCGGAAGCAGCGCAGGCATTGGCGGACGTCTCGCGACGCGGATGAAACCGCTGCGTTGCGGCCGTTTCACGCCGCGGCCGCAGCGATGACCGCCGCATCGATCAATCGCCGCATCGGTCAGCTGCAGCTTCCCTTCACCGTGACTTTGACCCGGCGGAGGTTGTTGGACTCATCGGATTCGGCGTTCACCGCCGTCGCGTCGGCATGCACGTACAGCATCCAGGTGCCGGGCGCGAGCCAGACATGGCCGCTGCTGTTCGCCGCCGCATGGTGGGTCAACGCAGGCAGCGGCCGGCTCGACAGCACCGCGCCGTCCATCGTCTGGAACCGGATTCGGTTCTGGGTGAGCAACGACGCCACCGGCCCATGGTTGCGGGTCCCGTACACATAACGGAACGAGCACTTGCCGTTCTTCTTCTCCACGGCGGTCCCCGCCTGGACGATCTCGGTATTGCCCCAGGCGATCTGGCTGCCGGACAGCGTGAAACCGGGTTCGAGCGCCAGGTCGCGCAGCACCACCGCCTTCAGTTTCACGACATCGCCGCCATCGGGATCAGGGCGGGTCGGACCATCCGGCACGGGATCACGGGGCGCGGTGAAGGTCGGCTTCGACGCCTGCGGGCTTTGCGCGGCGAGATCGGCGGTGGATGACAGCATCGCGGCAGCAAGCGCGAAACAGGACAGTGTGCGTGCGGTGGACATGGCGGATTTCCTCGGAGGCGGTGCGGTTTGCGGGCTGGAACGAAACCGCGATGTGCGGCTCATCCCTGTAGTCGGAAAACAGCGGGGAATCCCGCCACATCATTTCCCGCCATCGCCCCAACGCGGAATACGGGCGAATGTGGCCATCGATGCATGTCGAAACATCATCGGAAAAAAAAGTGGCGGGATCCGGCGCGACTTCGCGACTACCTCTATGAGCCGGCATGCAGCGCAGCGAAACCGGCAGCGCGATGCCCATGTCCACCACGCTTTCCGAGGAGAACCGCCATGTCCACGTCACTCGCCCACGCCCGCGGCCCCAAGACACGCAACGCACTCTGCGCGATCGGCGCATCGATGCTGCTGTGCGGCCCCGCTTTCGCGCTGGACGCCTCCAAGGGCGTCTACCGCATTCCCTACGCCAACGGCACCGAGGTCAAGGTCAGCAACGACCATGTCGATCACAGCCCGCCCGGGCGCATCGACATGGGCGGCCGCGGCGGCGGCCCCTACAAGATCGTGGCCGCGGCCGACGGTTTCGTGCGCCATGTCGTCGACGCCTTCGACAAGCGCCTCGACTGCGACGGCGTGGCCGCCGCCGACCAGAAGAACAACTACGTCTGGATCGAACACGCCAACGGCGAATGGACCAAGTACACGCACATGCGCAAGGGTTCGTCCAGCGGCAAGGCCAAGCTGAAGGTCGGCCAGTTCGTCGAAGCCGGCACCTATCTGGGCGACGAAGGCGATGTCGGCTGCGCCAGCGGCGACCATCTGCATTTCGAAGTCGGCGTACCGAAAGCCTCCGGCGGGATCGCCACGGTCGGCGGTTTCCTCACCGACAACGAGGGCAGCAAGCGCAACCGCATCCCGCGGATCTGCGGCATCGACGGCGGCCGCTTCGCCAGCGGCAAGAGCTACGACGCCCGCAACGTGCCCGGCGCGATCAAACCCGGCGCGAAGGAAGTCGCGCGTCACGGCGTGCCGGCACGCGACTATCAATGTCTGTTCGACCAGGCCTCGATGGCCGGCTACGCGCTGGAATGGATCGACGGTTTCAGCGTCGGCGGCGATGTGCGCTACAACGCGATCTTTCGGCCGGCCGGTACCACGCCGTGGCAGGCGGTGCACGGTTTGAACGCGACGCAGTACCAGCAGCGGTTCGATCAGTTCATCGGCCAGGGCTACCGTCCGACGATGGTCGAAAGCTACGCCGGCGACGGCGGCGTGCGCTACGCCGCGATCTTCCGCAAACAGGGCGGCACGGAATACAGCGCCTACCACGGCCTCGGCGCGCAGCAGCACCAGCAGCGCATCGACACGCTGAGCGCTGCCGGCTTCCGCCCGCGCAATGTCGCAGTGACATCGGTCGGCGGCGAGCGCCGCTACACCGCGCTCTACGAGAAAGTCGACCTGGGCAGCTGGCAGTCGAAGTCCCAGCTCACCGCGAACGAATACCAGCAGGCGTTCACCGCGAACGACAGCGCAGGGCGCCGGCTGGTCTACGTCAACGTCTACGGCCACGGCGGCGACACCTACTTCAGCGCGATCTGGAGTTCCAAAGCCGGCGCGACCTACAAGGCGCGCCACGGCCTGACCGGCGCGCAGTACCAGAACGAATGGGAAGCCTCGACCGGCGCCGGCCTGCAGACGCGCGCTGTCTCCGGTTATTCGGAAGGCGGCAGCGCGCGTTACGCCGCGATCTGGCGCAAGTGAGCGCCGGCGCAGTTCGCTTCCAGATCGCTCCGGACATCTGAAATCACAGTCTTCGGCTGCACGCCTGCAGCCAAGACACCGCATTCCATCCACACCATCACCATCACCACCACCCAACAGGACTTCAGCATGAACACCGCACTCCCGAACATTTGTTCCAGCAACGCCTCGCGCCACCGCGCCAAGCTGGCCGCGGGCGCGCTCGCCCTCGTCGGTCTGTCGATGCTCGCGCTGCCGGCCGCCGCCGCCGATTGGGTCGCGCGCCACGGCCTCACCTCGGCGCAGTACCAGAGCGCCTTCGAGGATTTCACCGGAAAAGGCTTCCGGCTGAAATCGATCTCCGGCTACGACAGCGGCGGCGCGCGTTACGCCGCGCTGTGGAGCAAGACGCCAGGTCCCACGCAGGCCGCGCGCCACGGTCTGAATCCTCAGCAATATCAAGCGGCGTTCGACGATTATTCGAAGAAGGGCTATCGCCTGAGCTACGTCAACGGCTACACGGTCGGCAACCAGCCGTTCTACGCCGCGATCTGGGAAAAAACCGCCGGCCCCGCGCGCACCGCGCGCCATGGCCTCACCGCCGACCAGTACCAGGCTGCGGTCAACGAGATGAGCGCGCAGGGATTCATGCCTTCGCACCTCAGCGTGCTCAGCATCGGCGGCTCGCCGCGCTTCACAGCGATCTTCGACAAGAACGCGCCCGCCACCGCCGCCCGCCACGGTCTGTCGGCGTCCGAATACCAGACCGCGTTCGACGACTACGCCAAGAAAGGCTATCGCCTGAAAGTGGTCAGCGGCTACAAGCAGGGCAACGCCGACCGTTATGCCGCGATCTGGGTCAAGACCGGCGGCCCGCAGTTGTCGGCGCGTCACGGCATCACTGGCGCGAACTACCAGCATGTGTTCGACAACTACACCTATGCGAGCTGGGAACCGCAGTACATCGAAGCCTTCAACTCCGCCAGCGGCGTGCGTTTCAACGGCATCTGGGAAAACACCGCGTTCAAGGCCAGCGATCTGGCGCTGATCGACAGCAAGGTGCGCGCCTACATGAAGGCCAACGACGTGCCGGGCATGTCGATCGCGATCAGCCTCAACGAGCGCTTGGTGTACGCCTCGGGCTACGGCGATGCCGATGTCGAGAAGGGCGAAGCGGTCGGCACCTCGCACCGCTTCCGCGTCGCCAGCGTCTCCAAGCCGATCACCCGGGTGGCGGTGGCGCGCGTGATCGCCGATACCAGCCTGGAGATGAACTCGAAGGTGTTCGGCAACAACACCGTGCTGGGCGGCCAGTATTCGACGCCGGACAACAATCCGAACATCGTCGATATCACCGTCGAACACCTCATCGGCCACCGCGCCGGCCTGGTCAACGTCAACAAGGACGGCGACAAGAGCGACCCGATGTTCGCCTACACCGGCACCGATCACAAAGGTCTGATCGAGTGGACGCTGAAGAACTATCCGCTGGGTTACACGCCGGGCGCGGCGAGCTACGACCCGGACAACGACCCGGACACCAACGAGATGTACTCCAACTTCGGCTATTCGCTGCTGGGCCGCGTGATCGAAACGCGCACCGGCAAGGGTTATGAAGCCTATGTGCGCGACGCCATCCTCAAGCCCGCCGGCGCGCCGGGCATGGTCATCGGCGGCGACAAGGAAGCCGATCGCAAGAGCAACGAGGTGAAGTATTACGGCGGCGGCGCCTACTCCAGCGTCAAACCGCAGCGCTTCGACGCGCACGGCGGCTGGATCGCCACGCCCATCGATCTGCTGCGCTTCCTGCGTCACGAAAGCGTGCTGGGCAATTCCTACGCGCATTACGGCGAGATGAGCGGCACCACCTCGGTCCTGCGCCGCCGCAGCGACGGCTTCAGCATGGCCGCCACGTCCAACAAGTCGAACGACAGCACCGGCGCGATGAACGCGATGCTGACCGAGATCGTGGAAGGCGTTTCGAAGTGGCCGGATGGCGACAAGTTCTGAGTCGGAAACCAAGCGCGGATCCGGCCACTGCGCCGGTCCGCGTCAGGCCCACGAAGGGCAAAACATGCACGAAAACACGGGCCGCAATCGCGGCCCGTGTCGTTGCCGGAGCCGGCGAAAAAAAGAAATCGAAAAAAATCGAAATCGGGTGGCGGGATCCGGCCCTGCATTGCGACTCATGTAGCAACGGACCGATCAACGCAGCCGCCCACCAGCGGACAGCGTCATCGCAAACCTGC
>JAYUUH010000175.1:0-15579 GCA_043754745.1 Lysobacter sp. | reverse complement strand
CCGGTAGGCCGATCGAATCCAGCACGCTACAGACCCAGCACTTTGGTTTTGACCGCGTCGAAATCGGCCTGCGTGATCAGGCCGAGATCGAGCATCTCCTTGGCCTTCTTCAGTTTGGCGATCGGGTCCTCCGCAGCCGGCGCGGTCGGCGCAACCGGCTGCTGCAAGCTGCCGAGCCCGCCGAGCATTCCCGTCGCCATGCCAATGCCCACGAGGCCCGCCGAACCGCCGTTTTCACCCGCCGCTTGCATGCCCGCGGCGACGCTGGCCTGCAAATTGACATTGCCGCGCGAACCAGCCAGCGCATCGGCGCGCTGCACGGTCTTGAGCAGTTCCCGCGTATTGGCGTCGTATTCGATGGACACGATGGCGGTCTTGACGATGGCCAGGCCGCGATCCGACTTCCACTGGTAGGCGTTCTCCACCGCAGCGGAAAGGCTCTGCGCAAAACCGACCGAATCCTGCTGCAGCTTGCTGATGCGATTGCCCTTGGCGGGATCGTTCGTGTACAGGCTGAAGGCGGGCGCGAGCGAGCCGACCACTTCGTTGAACAACTGGCCGGCGGCGGCGTTGTCGAGATCGGTGAAATCGAAGACCTTGCCCGGCTGCAGATAGCTGGCCGGCACGAAGTTCTTCACGAACAGGATCGGGTCGACGATCTTCAGCGTGTACGAGCCGCGCGTGACCGCGCCGACCTGCGTGTTGAGGAAGCCGTCGTCCCAGTAGATCTCGGACTGCGTACCGAACCGGTTGTCCGGCAGTTCCTTCAGCGAGACGAAGAACGCGGCCTGCTGCGAGCCGGGCTGGCCGCCGAACTTGAAGCGTTCCCAACTTTGCTTGATCAGCGGGCTGACGATGCCGTCGCCGGCGAAGATGGACTGCGAGTTGATGTCGTCCGACCGCCACTCGTAGCCGCCGGGCTCGGCGACGAAGCCGGTGATCTTGCCGTCCTGGAACAGCAGCAGGCCGTAACCCTCGGGCACCACGATCTTCGACCCGTTGGTGATGATGTTGGAGGAGCCGCTGGTGTTCGATCCGCGCCCGGCATTGGTGCCCTGCGGGACCGCCGCGAACAGCGCCGCCGTCGAAGGCAGGCCGGCCGGCACCGTGTAGAAGTCCTTCCACTGGTCCGCGAACATGCCGCCGACCGCACCCATCACCGCCCGTACAAGACCCATGACAATTCCCCGTGATTCCTGGTCGAGCGTTATGCCCGCCATGCCGGCGAACTATACACGCGCCGATGACGGTGGATGACGCGCGGCGCACCGTTTCCGAATTCATCGGGGCGTAGTGTTGCCCGGTGTCCTGTCGCAACGGGAGATGACGTTTTTCGCTCCCTGATGTTGCGGCAGCGACGCCACGGCAGCGATACCGTGCATGGCGCGTCGGCTTGTGCGGGCTACGGCCGCTGGTCAAGCGCGTGGTGGATCAGCACCACGCACTGCGACGCGAACAGCATGGTCGGTCCCAGGGTGATCTTCTTCGCGCCCATCCGCTCGAGGCCGGGCAGGGTCTTCTTCGGCATCGGGATATGGTCGGTCAGCAGGAAGCAGGGATTGTCCGCGAACACCTGCTCGCGGATCGGCGTGCCTTTGCGATCCATCAGGAAGATCTGGTGGTCTTCGGCCAGCCCCTGCACCAGCCTCTCGAAGCTCAGCGTCTGCACGCCGATGCCCGATTCCACCGGACGCGTTTCTTCCTTGTCCATGCCCCGCGACGCGTCCAGCGCCTTGGCCACCTTCGTCAGCAGCGAACGCTCGTCGAAGCCGCCGATATCGCGCATGGCGTTGACCTCGAAACGGATCGTGCGGGAGAAATCCCGGGTGCTCTCCAGCACCAGGTAGACGACGACATCGGCGCGATGCGACTGGGCGACGAAGATCGCGTTCATCAGCGTATGCGCCAGGATTTCCGTGTGTGCGTCCTTGCCGACCGACGCCCACAGCGCATGGCTGTCGGTCGGCGCCGCGCGCGCTCTGAGTACGAAGGTCCGCATGTGTGGGATGGCCGCCATTGGTCCGCGCGGCACCGGGCGAGCCGCACGGTCATTGTCGCGCAAATCGTCGAGCGAAGCCGCCGGGGCGGCGGCTATGTCGCGGATGCCGCCCTAGCGGGCTGTGTAAAGCGCACATCGTGTGCGTTTTTCAGATCGCAAGTCCGGCGCATGTCCGGACTCGCTCCCGTACGGTCAATCACTTGCGTGCTTGATCGTGCGCCGATTCCACCTGCGCCCCCGACCCTGTTCTGCGGCCTGTGTGGCTACGGCATCGATGCGCGGATATCCGGCCGCCGTCGCGATGTCGCCGGTCTTTCGCAACACGGGGCACAATGCGCTTCAGCCGGCCAGCGTCAGTGGCCCGGCAGCTTTCCGATCGCTTTCGTCTTTGCCTGTTTCCAATCCGAACTCAAGAGATTCCATGTCGCAGATTCGCCCCAGATCCCCCGTGCTGCGACTCGTCCGCAACCTGTCGCTGCTGTGGTTCCTGCTGTCCCTCGTCGCGCTGGTCGTCGCGGGCTTGCTTCTGGTCTACGGCATGGTCATCGGCTGCAGGGGTGGCGCCGACGGGTGGGGTGCCTGCGTGGGGCTGTTCTCGATCGGGATATTCGCCTCGCTGTCGTCGCTGTTCATGGCAACGATCGCGCTGGTGTTCTCGCAGATGTTTTACATGGCCGGCGCGAAGGTGACTGCCATGGAAAGGCAGCGCTTTTCGGTGCGAGGGTTCTTCTCCGACCTGATGCTGGACATCTTCGACTGATACGGAAACAAACGTAAGGCGGGTCTTCGCCCGCCGGTCGAGGCGGCGACAACGACGGCGGTTACGAGACCTTCCCTTACGAAACCCGCCCTTGCGAGACCCGCCCTCCGGCACCGAGTCGCATCGCGGCCTTGGGTTTCCCCGCCGCGCCGCTGCGGCTCGATCAATTAGCCGTCGTTTCGCCTCGCCGGTCGGCCAATCGCCCGACAAACCAGATGAAGGGCTCGGTGTGGCCGCTCAGCACGCAGGTGCCCCGGATGACGCTGTCGAGCAATGCCTGCACGTCGAACGAACGCAAGGCGGACATCGCGTGGTCGTCGGTGATCAGAAGCGAGCAGACGGGCGTGCGCGCTGCTTTCAGGGCGCCCACCGCGACATCCCGCCCGTCGATGATGATGTTGATCGGTTCGCAATCGTCGGCAAGTGCGATCGACACGGCGAGATCAGGCGTCGGACCGGATCGTTGGGCCAGTGCGCCCCGCAGATATTCAGCGAACGCGGCGGCCCACGCCTCCACGCTCGATCGCTGCGGATGCGCTGCAGATGTTGCATTCCCGGCCCGCTCGGGCGGCGCGTCATGCCCGTCGCTGATGTCTGCCGGGGAGGCCGCATCCGCTCCGCCGTCGCGGGCGGCAACATCCTGCGATGCGGATCGCATCTGTCTGGCTTCGCGCTCGGCGTCGATCAGGGCTTCCAGCGTCCTGTCGACGTCGTCGCGCGTGTGCGAGGCCGAGCAGATGAACCGCAGGCGGCCGCGTCCGCGCTCCACGATGGGATAGGTCACGGCGGAGGTGTGGATGCCGCGCGCATAGAGGCCGCGCGCGATCGCGTAGAGCAGGTCGCTGTCCGCGAAATGCGGGGTGACGATCGGCCCGTCACCCGTGCCGAGATGGTAGCCGGCTTCGGAAAACCGCCGCCGCATGTAGGTGGTGGTATCCCAGAGCCGCTCGCGCAGCGTGTCGTCCTCGCGCAGCCGTCGCAGGGCGGCCAGCGCCGCGGCGATATCGGCCGGCGTGGTGGTCGCCTGGAAGACATAGGCCCTGGCGGAGGTCTTGAGCAGGGCGATGTGCTCTTCGCGGGCGGCCACCACGCCCCCGAGGCTGCCCAGCGCCTTGCTAAGCGTGGTCATGATGAAATCGACCTCGCCGGCGATGCCCTGTTCCGCGCAGATGCCGGCGCCCCGGGCGCCGTAGAAACCGAAGGAATGCGCTTCGTCCACCAGCACCAGCGCACCGTATCGTTTCGCCGTGCGCACGATGTCGCGCACCGGCGCGGTCCCTTCGCCCATGCTGTAGACGCCTTCGAGGGCCACGAGGGTCGTGCGGTACGGCGACGCCTCGGTTTCAAGGATCGATTGCAGGTCGGCAGCATCGTTGTGCTTGAACGTCCGGATCGTCGCGCCGCACAGGCGTGCGCCGTCCACGATCGATGCGTGGCAGAGCTGATCCATCACGATCAGGTCCTGGTCGCCCAGGATGCCGCCGATCACGCCGAGGTTCGCGGTGAACCCCGTGGGGAACAGGCAGGCGGCCGGCTTGCCCACCAGTTCGGCGAATTCGCGCTCGAAGTCCAGGTGCAGATCGGTCAGGCCGGAGGCGGTGGCCGATGTGCCCATTCCGGTGCCGAAGCGCTCCAGCGCGGTTCGGGCCTGCGCGATGACGTTGCTGTCGCGGTTCAGGCCGAGATACAGATTGGTAGTCCAGATGATGGCCTCGCGCGCTTCGCCGGTGTGCGCGTCCACGACCGTGCCGCGGTGCCCGCTGCCGGTGCGCAGCAGCTTGCCGTACGGGTCCCGCCCCGCATGTGTGAGCAGGCGCTTGAACTCGCGGATCAGCGTGCCCTTGTCGGTCGCCGACCAGGCGGGCGCCCTAGCGGCCAGGAAGGGCGGATGGCCCGACTGGATCTGCACCTGGAAACGCGCCAGCATGTCCGCGGTGCCGCTGGTCGGCGCATGGATCGATGCCTCCGCAGCAGCGCCGCTTCCCAGCAGATCGAGCAGGCGATCGGCGATGGCGGCGAGCGTCTGGTGCCCGGCGAGGGTCGATGCGGGCAGTTTCCGGCCCAGCACCGCGGACAGTCGATGGGTCAGCTCGGCCGAATCCAGCGAATCGAGACCGAGCGATTCCAGCGCGTGGTGCGGCGCTATACGAGCGGGATCGTGGATACGCAGGAAGCGGGCGATTTCGCCGGTCACGATCGAAAGCAGATCCGCACGACGCTCCCGTTCGGGAAGGCCTGCGAGGCGATGCAACAGCGCCCCGGCATTGCCGGAAAGCATGATGCCGGAATGCGGGGCAGGCGGTTCGAGGTGTGCATCCTGCGCGCCCGACTCAGGGGCGGGCAGCCGCTTGCGGTCGAGTTTGCCGTTGGGCAATCGGGGCATGTCGGCGAGGTGCATCACCACCTGCGGCACCATGTATCCGGGCAAGCGTTCCGCCAGGTACGCGCGCGATGCTTCGTTGGTGATCGCATCACCCCGGCTGGTCACGTATCCGACCAGCATCGGCTTGTCGCCGCCCAGATCGACGACCGCAGCCGCTGCGCTCTCCACGTCGTGCATAGACGCCAGCGTCGATTCGATTTCTTCCAGTTCGATCCGGAACCCGCGGATCTTCACCTGCTGGTCGATACGGCCCAGAAATTCGATCTCGCCGTCCTGCGTCCACCGGCACCGGTCTCCGGTGCGGTACAGCCGCGCGTCCGGAATCGTCCGCTGCGAATTGCGCCCGTGCGGATCGAACTCGACGAACCGCTGCCGGGTGCGCTCTTCGTCGTGGAGATATCCGCGCGCGAGCTTGTCTCCCGCCAGATACAGTTCCCCCGGCACGCCCACCGGGACCGGCTGCATGGCCTCATCCAGGATGTACGCCCGCGCGTTCGGCACCGGTCTGCCGATCGTGATCGTCTCCGCGCCGGCCGGCACCTCGCACGCCGTCGAATAGACCGTGTCTTCGGTCGGCCCGTAGACGTTGACGACGCGAGGCGACCACGCCAGCGCATGCAGTCGTTGCGCCAGCGCGGGCTTCAGCGCCTCGCCCCCGAGCACGACGCAGCGCACGCCTTCGGGCAGTGCGCCGACGTTGAGCAGGGCCTGCATCGCGGACGGCACCATGATGACGGTCCGCACCCGGTGCGCCGATGGCAGTTCCGGCAGCGTCAATGCGTTTTCCGACAGCACCACGGTGCCGCCGAGCGACAGGGTGCCCAGGATTTCCATTACCGAGGGATCGAAACAGACCGACGCGGCCGCGAGGACGCCCGCGAGTTCCCCGTCGTCCAGCAACTCGCGCATCGCTCGCGCCATCGCAACGACGCTTCGGTGCTCCACGGCGACGCCCTTGGGGTGCCCCGTGGAGCCTGACGTATAGATGACATAGGCGAGATCGCCCGCCGAAGGGCCGGCCATCGTGCCCGGCGTCCGTGCCGTCATCGCATCGAGCCGTACGATTTCCGGCACCCCGGCGCAGAGCGCCGCCGCCGTTCCGCTGTCCACGATGGCCGCCGCCGCCCGCGCGTGCGTCAGCATGTAGCGCACCCGTTCGCGCGGGTATTTGGGATCCAGCGGCACGTACGCGCATCCCGCCCGCAAGACGCCCAGCAGGGCCGCCACCAGTTCCCAGGTGCGGCCCATGCAGACCCCGACCAGAGACCCGGGCGTCACCCCGCGCGCCGCGAGTTCGCCCGCGATCGCATTCGCCCGTTCGCTCAGGTGCCGGTAGCCGATCTCCGCTATGCCATCGATCACGGCGGTGCGCTGGGGACGATGCTGCGCCTGCTTTTCGACGAGTCCGCAGACCGTTTCGGTCCTGTCGTACGCCAGCCCGGTCCGGTTCCAGTCGATGAGGATGCGGCGTGCCGCTTCTTCATCCAGCGACAGGGGGCTGGCGGATGTCGCGATCGGATCCCGCATCGCATCCGCCAGCGCACGATGCGGCGCAGTCCCTTGCATGGTGAACTCCTGGTCGAAAAGCCGACAACCCCGGAGTCTAAAGAAAAAAGCAGGAGCCGCGCGACGCTCCGGTCCCGGTCTTCTCAGCCGAAGGCGCCCATCCCCACGGCGGCGACCAGCGCGATCGCCACGGCGACGACCGATGCGACGAGTGCCCATCGCGCTTTGCCCGGTGCCCGCGGGGCCGTGTCGGGCGTCGGGGCCTGCCCGGCAGGCGCGTGGCCGGGCGTCAAGTCCGCGCCCGTGCCCAGCATGTCCAGCACCTTGGCCACGGCACTGTCGTCGAAGCGGTAGGGATCGAAGGTCTGCAGCCCGAGCTCGCGCAGCAATGCCTTCATCGGTGCGTCCAGCGGGACATACTTCATGGCCCAGGTCTCGAAGCTGGTGCGCGCGATGGGGCGGCGCGTCAGCACTTTCAGGTCGGTGTGCCGCGGATCCTTGAGCAGGGCGGCGTACAGCCGCTCCACGTCCGCAGTGCGGCCTTCCAGGCACTGGAAAAAACAACCATCGCCGAAGTACAGCGCCCCGACCAGGCCGCGCTTTGCGTTGTTGATGCGCGACTGCGCCAGGATGCGCGCGACGCTGGGTTCGATGCCCCGCTCGGCGGGCATCGCAGTGAAGGTCGAACGGCTTACGTAAACGATCTGGACCAGATCCGACACGGTTTTCTTCCCCTATGGATGAGTGTGTTCGTGCCTGCAGCGCAGGCGACAACCGGCCATGCTTGGCCTGCCGCGTGCCTTCCATACGTAATCCCGGCGACCACGGATGCAGCCGCCGGTGGCGGGAGAAGGGGGGCGAAGGCGGTTGCGATGTGGGCCGATCCCCCGGCCGGCCATTGCGATGGCGCAAGGGCAGGCGGCAAGCCCACGCTGCGAGCTGCCGCGATCGTCTCTTCGCGGATGTAATCGGGATGGGGTTTCCGGTCCGCAAGCCAAAACAGGCCGCATGTAGGAAAATGCCCCGATTCCCCCTCCCGGTGCCCCTCCATGCTGTGGTTCCGCGTCGTCCCGATCCTGCTGCTGATCGTGATCAATACCCTGGTCCACGCCTTGCCGCTGCTGGCGGTGGCGATGTTCAAGGCCCTGCTGCCGTTCGAGCGGGCGCGACGGGCCTGCAATCCTGCGTTGATCTGGTTCGCGGAGCGCTGGATCGTGGTCAACAGCGCGATGATCGACGGCTTCACGCGCACGCGCTTCGAGGTGAGCGAGGACGCCGCGCCGCGGCGGGACGGACACTATCTGGTGCTGGCTAACCACCAGAGCTGGGTGGATATCGTGGTGCTGCAGAAGGTCTTCAACCGACGGATCCCGTTCCTGCGCTTCTTCCTCAAGCGACAGTTGTTCTGGGTGCCGGTGCTGGGGCTGTGCTGGTGGGCGCTGGATTTCCCGTTCATGGGGCGCTACACGCGCAAGCAAATCGCGCAGAATCCGGAACTGGGCCGGCGCGACATGGAGGCCACGCGCCGCGCCTGCGAGAAATTCCGCGACATCCCGGTGTCGGTGATGAACTTCGTCGAGGGCACCCGGTTCACGCCCGAGAAGCATGCTGCGCAGCTGTCGCCGTTCCGCCATCTGCTCAAGCCGAAGTCCGGCGGCGTGGCGTTCGTGATCGATGCCATGGGCGACAGCCTGCACGCGATATTGGACGTGACCATCGTCTATCCGGGCGGGCGGCCTGCCCTGTTGGACCTGATCGCCGGACGCATCCCGGAGGTACGCGTGGCGATCCGCGAGCGTCCCATCCCACAGGCGTTGTCCGGCGGCAGTTATCAGGAGGATCGCGACTTCCGCGCCCGTTTCCAGCAATGGATGAACGGCGTGTGGGAAGAGAAGGATGCCGAGGTCGCGCGGCTGTTGGATGCGTCTCCGACCGTTGCGCAACGCCCACGAGCTGCTGAGTCGCCGCGCATGGGGTCATGACACGTTCTGCAAACTGCGCATTCGTGCGTAGCATGCATTTTTCCTGAAAGCGCGCCGGTTCCCGTGCAGAACGACAGGTGCTGCACGTCCGGACATCGGATTCACCGAGGAGTCGGTCGGGCGCGCGCAGGCTGCGGTTCCCGCGAATTTCCAAGGAACGCAGCATGACTTCCCTCACGTCGATCAAACGCGTCGCCATCCTCGCCACCAACGGTTTCGAACAGTCGGAATTGATGGTGCCGCGCCAGCAGCTCAAGGAGGCCGGCTTTTCCGTCCAGGTGATCGCGCCCAAGGGTCCGCAGATCCGCGGGTGGAAGGACAAGGACTGGGGCGAAACCGTCGATGTCGATGCGGAACTGTCCAGCGTGTCCCCGAACGATTACGACGCGCTGGTGCTGCCGGGCGGCGTGATCAATCCCGATCTGCTGCGCATCGATGAAAAGGCGATCGAGTTCATCAAGGCGTTCGACGCCGCGGGCAAGCCGCTTGCGGCGATCTGCCACGGTCCGTGGCTGCTGGTTGAAGCCGGTGCGGTCAAGGGTCGCGAAGTCACCTCCTGGCCTTCGGTGAAGACCGACCTGACCAATGCCGGTGCGCGCTGGCAGGATGTCGAAGTAGCGGTGGATGGCCACATCATCACCAGCCGCAAGCCGGACGACCTGCCTGCGTTCTGCAGCGCGATCATCGAAGCCGTGAACGCGGTCGAGCACACTGCTTGAGGCCGCATGCGACGCGGGTTGCCGCATCGCGGTTCATCGTGTCGCCAGTACGCCATCCAATGCCCGCTTGGCCTTGAAGCCCGCTTTCTGCAGCCGTTTCGCCACTTCGCCCGGCACGTCGCGCCCGCTTGTGAGCGCGTTCGGCGTGCCGGTGTAGTGGAATAGACGCCCGCCGCGTCGCAATACGCGGGCGAGATGGTCGTAGAAGATCTGCGAATACAGTTCGCCGGCGATGCCGAAGCGCGGTGGATCGTGGAGCACGGCATCCACCGATGCATCGGGGATCTGCGCGATGGACTCCGTGACGTCGGCATGGATGAGATGTAAACGGCCTCCGCTTGTGGCTGCATCGGGATCCGGCGACCATGGATTGAGCGTGCGCAGCCAGAGAACGTCTTCGTTCTTCTCGAAAGAATCTATTCTCGCGGCGCCTGCTTCCAGTGAGCAGGCCGCGAAGTAACCGAGTCCGCCGCAGGTATCCAGCACGGCCTTGCCCGGCGGCTGCACCAGCGCGACCTTGCGCCGCGCGTCCTCGATGGGCGAGGCCTTCGCCGTGGGCAGCATCTTGATGCCGTCGATCTCGAAGGTCGGCGCGCCCCATTCGGTGGGTACGAGTTTGATCAGCGCACCGGAATAGCGCGACACCGATGCGAATCCGTCGCCGTCCCAGTAATAGATCGTGCGGTCCTTGAGCTTGCCCGGCCAGGGATAACGCTGGCCGCGCCATTCCCATGCGTCGGCGCCCAACTGCGCCTCGCCGCTGGAGCGGCCGAGATCCAGCGAGCCCGTCCAGGTTTTCGCCTCCGCTTTGTGCGCAGCGAGCAGCGCCTCGGCGAGCGGGCGGGTGAGCAGGGGGCCTGAGTAGTGCGACATGGCGGGCGATCGTCGGAGCGGGCGGGCAGATTACCTGTTACGTCGTCCGCGCGCGTGGACGGGGATTCCGGATGCGACGTCATAGCGGCCGTCTCGTCGGCTGCGCGCTACAAAAGCTGAAGAGGGCGTCGCGTTCGCGCGGCGAAGCGGCAATCGTGCATGCCGCCGCGTATTCCATGCTTTTTTCCCGGAATCCGCAGCGGAATTCGCTAGCATCGAAATGGCTCATGAATCCTGAAATGCCTGCCGTTCCGGTTCATCCCGGAGCAAGAAGCACTGCGCACACTTGTGAATCATTGTCGCTCTGGAATCGCTCGCCATGTATGCCATTGACTATGCGCTGAAACCGGATGATCCGAAGAATGATCCGCAACCGGAGAGCCTGAAGCCCGCGAGCATGACGCCGTCGCCCGCAAACGATGCCTCTGCGCGCACCGATGCAGCGCTTGCGATCGCCAAGGGCCATTTCATCGCACGCGGCTGGCGACCGCTGGCGATCCAGCCACCCGCGCTGCAGAAGCAGTGCGAGGACGTATCGACGCTCCTGCTGATGAACGATGCCGGTGAGACCGCGTGGCTGAGTACGCGCGACTGGTCGGCGCTGGCGAATCCCGTCGACGCATTCCGGCGCGAAATGGTCTGCGTGCGCGCCGCGCGCGTGAACCAGACGATCCTAGTCTATGACGGCGATTTTCCCGGCAATGTGGTGGAAGTCGCCGCGCAGGAGCCCAGCCTGATGCTTATCGACGCCGCCGCGCTGCGGTCGATGACGCCGTTGGCGACGCATACGCCCGTTGCGGCAGCGATCATGGCGCCGACGCGCAGGCAGCGTCTGACCCGCCCGGCGCAGCAGGCCGCGCATTATGTCCACGATCGACTCGCGCATCGCTTGCGCCAGCTCAACGGCGAGCGGCGCAGGCTGAAGACGCTCTCGACCGCGTTGCTGATACTGGTCGGTGCGTCGCTCGGATTCCTCGCATTCAATATGGTGATTATGACGAGCGCGCCCGAAACCGGCGACACCGGAGTACGCACCGTGCAGGTGGACCCGAAGCCGTTGCCGCAGCCGATGCCGCCGTCGCAGGGTTACGTCGCGCAGGCGGCGGGCGTGTCCGGCTTGGCGACGCGCAGTGCATATGTTTCGCCCGGCCGCCCGGAAGTCGCGCCGAAGTCGATGCTGCTCGTGGCCGCCGCGCCCATGTCCGGCGGCGTCGAGCCGTCGCGTGCGATCACGGATGCCGGGGCCGGTGCGATGCAGGGGTACGAGGATGTCGAGCAGACGCAACGGCGCGCGGATGCCGCGATGCAGGTAATCGCGGGCTCGACGCGCGAAGTGACTGCGGCCGCACCTCCGCCCGCTTCGATCAGCGCCGCCTCTACGAATGCCGTGCCAGGCAGCCCGTACTTCGTCCGTTCCGCTGATCCGGCGATGGCGGACAGTGCGTCGTCGCCGCCAGATCCGGCGATCGTCGACTGAGCGCTGCTCGAGCGCACATCCCTACGCGTTCGAGCTTGGCATTCGTTCGTCGGCAGTCGTCTGGTGGAATGGCAAGGAGGCGCGCCAGCCTCCTTGCGCTCGCGTCAGAGATTGAACCCCGGACCGTTCACGCCGGCATAGCCGTTCGCGCAGCCGGTGGTGCAGGTGGTCGCCAGCATGTTGTAGACGATGCGACCGGTGTTGTTCTTGGAGCGGAAGTGGCCGACGCCGCTGCTGGTGTCGCCGCCGCCGAAATTGTGGGGGCTGCCGTCGGCCCAGTCCCAATCGAAGGTGTACGCGCTGCTGCCGAATCCCACGTCGATCTGCGCCTTGACGTTGCTGGTCGCGTTGAACAGCGCGCCGCTGTTGCAGCCGGCGGCATAGCTGGTCGTGAAGCAATGGACCTGGTCGTACTGGCGGGCGGTGATCGTATAAAAGCTCACTGACGTCAACTGCGTGGGCATCGCGCGCAGGCTGGCGCTGCCGCTGCCGGTCCAGCGGTTGTAGCCCGAGTAGGTCACGCCGGTGCTGGGGTAGAAGCCGAAGGTGTAATGGTGGTACGGCCACACGTAGGCTTCGGCGTTGCAGGTCGGCGCCAGGGTCGATTGATAGCCGGTGCCGTAACAGGTGTTCAACCCGCGCAGGCCGCCGGCGATGTTGACGAAGCGACGCACGCTGGCCTGGTTGCCGTAATAGCGCAGGCTGGCCAGCGCCATGCTCGATCCCATCGAATGCGCGACGATGTCCACCTGGCTGCGGCCGGTATACGCCTTCACATTGTCGATGAAGGTCTTGATGATCTGGTACTTCGCGGGCTCGTGATAGTTGTATTGCGGTGCACCGCGTTCATCGGCATCGAGATAGCTGATGCCGAACAGTTCGCAGTCGTTGTAGCCGCGCGCCTTGAGCTCGTCGTACGTCGAGAGGGTCGGCGTGGTGTAGGCGCTCACCGCGCCCGGCGGCATGTCGAAGCTGATCGCGCTGTCGCCGTTGCCATGGATGAAGACCACCGGCGTGCGCGTGGCGATGCAACCGCTGCCGCCGAATCCGCCGCTGCCCACGCCGGGGCTGAAGCCGCCAGCGTACTGCGTGGCCGTGCCGGTACAGGTGAAACCGTTGTTGGGGCCGCAGTCCAGTGCACGCGCCTCGCCCGGCAGCAGCAGCGCCGCTGCGCCCACCGCGGGCAGCGCAAGGGCGAGCAGGGTGGATGCCACGGTCGACATGACGGCCGGAACGGAGTTCAGCCTGCTGTGACGTATGATGCTGTAGCGCATGGATGCCATTCCTGAGAGTTAAGTGCGACGACGCGCGAGGATCGCGCCGGGCCGATACTGGTCCTCTCCCGGACGAGCGGCCATTGCACGAAAGGGCATGACGCGGCGCACCATGGCTGTGGGTAGTGTCGAGCCGCGCCTGGCGTGCCGTACCTGGCGTGGTGGTTTCGTCCCGGGGAGCGCTCCCGTCTACACTGACGGCCTCGTCCATTCCCCGGGCGCTGTTTCCGGCAGCGTCGACACCGCCATGATCAACAACGACGTGCTGCGCAGCATCCGCTACATGCTCGATTTCGGCGACCAGCATGTGGTCGAACTCGCGAAGCTGGTCGATCCGGCGTTTCCGCTCGAAAAAACGGACGTGCAGGCGTTCCTGCGCCGCGAGGACGATCCGGACTACGTCGAGTGCAGCGACCGCGTGCTGGCGCACGTGCTGGACGGGCTGGTGATCCACTGCCGTGGCCGCAACGACAGCCTGCCGGCGCGGCCGGTGGAGAAGCGGGTCACCAACAATCTGGTGCTGAAGAAACTGCGGGTCGCGTTCGAGCTGAAGGATATCGACCTGCACGATGTCTTCGCGGCCGCCGGCTTCCCGCTGTCCAAGCCGGAAATGACCGCGCTGTTCCGCCAGACCGACCATCACAACTACCGCGCCTGCGGCGATCAGCTGCTGCGCAATTTCCTCAAGGGTCTCACCTTGCGCGTGCGCGGCGGCTGAGGTCGCGTCTCAGAATTTCTCGCCGGTCGGCAGGTAGCGCCACTCGCCCGCCGGCATCTTGCCCAGCGACACCTTGCCGATGCGCAGGCGGCGCATCGCCACCACCTGCAACGCGACCTGCGCGCACATGTCGCGGATCTGTCCGGGCTGCGCGGCACGGATCGCGAAGCGCAGCCGCTGCTCGCTCTGCCAGCTCACCTTGCACGGCGGCAGTTCGCGTCCGCGATAGCTCAGGCCGTGATTGAGGCGGCGCAGGCCGTACGGCGCGATCTCGCCGCTCACTTCGACGATGAATTCCTGTTCGATCTGGTCGGCATCCTCGGTCAGCCGGCGCCACGCGCGGCCGTCCTGGGTCAGCACCATCAGCCCGCTGGCCTCGGCATCCAGCGGCACCAGCGGCGTCAGCCGGATGAAATGGCGCTGCAGCACGCGGATGCCCGAAGGATCGTCCGCCCAGCGCGTGTCGGGCGTCGCCAGCGTCGCGATGTTGCTGTTGCGGCCGAACGCATCGAAAGCGGCAGGCTTGTGCAGCAGGATCGTGGCCTGTTCGGTCGCTTCCAGCACCGCCTTGGGGTCGATTTCGACGCATTCGTCCGCCACCGGATGCTGTGGCGACTCGACGACTTCGCCGTCCACCGTCACCCACCCGCCTTCGATGTAGCGGTCGGCATCGGCGCGCGAGCAGCGGGCCAGTTCGGCCACGCGCCTGGAGAGTCGGCTGGGTTCGGTCATGAAGGGTTTCCGCGATTCGGAGCGAGTTGCCGGGCAATGCTACTGTGTTGCGACTTTTCCCGATATCACCGCAGAGCGAGCGACGCGATGACCGATACCGCCTTTTACCCGGTCGGCACGCCCGGCCAACCGTGGGGCCCGGCGGAGTTCGCCGAGTGGCGGTCGCGCCAGATCCGCCATCGCAGCTACGCGACCGATGTGCTCGGCGCGATCGAACGATTGCGCGCGCGCTTCGATGTGGTGCAGTACGGCCAGCTCGACTACGCACCCGAGACGTATCCGCTGTTCGCCATCAAGAGCCGCGACTGGCGCGCAACATTGCCGGCGGTGCTGGTGACCGGCGGCGTGCACGGCTACGAAACCAGCGGCGTGCATGGCGCGCTGCGGTTCGTCGATCTGCACGCGGCGGACTACGCGGGAAGGATCAATCTGCTGATCGCGCCGTGCATCAGCCCGTGGGCCTACGAGCGCATCCACCGTTGGAATCCCGATGCGATCGATCCGAACCGTTCGTTCCGCGCCGACAGTCCGGCGCAGGAATCGGCGGCGCTGATGAAACTGGTCGCGCCGCTGCTCGAAAAGTTCATCGTGCATATCGATCTGCACGAGACCACCGACACCGACGAAACCGAATTCCGGCCGGCACTGGCCGCGCGCGACGGCAAGCCGTTCGAGCCGGGCGAGATTCCCGACGGTTTCTACGTGGTCGGCGACACGGAATATCCGCAGGCCGCCTTCCAGCAGGCGGTGATCGCGGCGGTGGCGAAGGTCACCCACATCGCGCCGGCCGACGCCAACGGCGAGATCATCGGCTCACCGGTCGTCGCGCCGGGCGTCATCAACTATCCGGTGCGGGCGCTCGGCCTGTGCGCAGGCGTCACCGGCGCGCGCTACCGCACCACCACCGAGGTCTATCCCGACAGCCCGCGCGCCACCGCCGAGCAATGCAACGCCGCGCAGGCCGCGGCGGTATGCGCAGCGATCGATTTCGCGCTGGCTGCCCGATTGTAGGAGGGCCTTCAGGCCCGATCTTTTCCCGCGTTCCCGTAGAGCGGCCTTCAGGCCGCTGCTTCCAATCCGTAACCGTTTCCTTTTACGGCGACCATGGCAACTGGAAATTCGCAACACGTGCCGCTGCAGCGCATGGTGATTCTTG
>JAYUUH010000174.1:0-15599 GCA_043754745.1 Lysobacter sp. | reverse complement strand
GCAGCTCGCTGGCCGGCTTGCCGAGATATTTGCGCGCGGCATCGTCGTAGCGGTCCGCGCAGTAGCGGATGTCGGAATACGGGCCGCTGCGGCGCGGGTTGCTGGCGGCATGCAGGCCCAGAACTTTCGTTCCCATCGCGTTGGCGATGTGCATCGGGCCGGAATCGGGGGTCATCAGCAGGTCGGCGCGTTCCAGCAGCGCCGGGAGTTGTTTCAACGTGTCCTTGCCGACCAGATCCAGCGCCGGCGCGGTCATCGCCGCGAGGATCGCGTCGCTGGTGTCGCGCTCCAGCGCGCTGCGCCCGCCCAGCAGCACCGCCCGCCAGCCGCGGGCGACGGCGTGGTCGGCGACGGCGGCGTAGCGCTCCGGCCGCCAGTTGCGCAGGGCGTGGCTGGAGCAGGGCGAGATCGCGAGGGTCGTCACGCCGTCGTCCGGCCACTGCGCGCGCGCCCATTCGCGGGCGTCGTCGGGGAGCGGCATCTCCCAGACCACCTCGGTCTGCTTCAGGCCGAGTGGTTCGCAGAAGCTGCCGATGGCATCGAGCACGTGGATGCCGGGCCGGTCGGGAATGCGTTCGTTGACGAACAGGCCGTGCAGATCTTTCGAGCGCGACCTGTCGTAGCCGATCCGGCGTTGCGCCGGCAGGAAGGCCGACAGCAGGTTGGCCCGCGCCGCCACCTGCATCTGCAGCAGCGCATCGAAGCGGCGGCCGCGGAGTTCACGTTTGAGCGCGCGCATGCCGGCGAGGCCGGTTTTCTTGTCGTAGACCAGGAATTCGACGCCCGGCAGGCCGTCCAGCAGCTTCTGTTCGCCCTTGCCGATCACCCAGGTCAGGGCCGCGTCGGGCCAGGCTTGGCGCAGGGTCCGCACCAGCGGCAGGACGTGCGTCACGTCTCCAAGCGCGGACAGGCGCAGGAGGCAGATCGAGTGGGGCGCGGTCTTGTGCAATTGATAGACTCGATGGATATGGCCGCCTTCGATGCCACCGAAAGCTTGGTGCCCTTCCGCGATGCTCGCGGAGTGGGCTCTGCTATGGCGGGTTCTGCCATGAGTGGCGCGATTCTGTTCGACTCGGCACGCCTGCGGCAAGCCGGCCTGCGCGCCGCGGAGCCGGGCTGGTTCGATGCGGCATGGTGGGGCGAACGCGCGCAGCCAGTGGGCAGTGGCGGCCGTGGCGGCGCCTGGTTCATCGACGTGGTACCCGATGCCAGTGGCCTCGGTCCCCTGGTGCTGCGGCATTACCTGCGTGGCGGTTTCGCGGCACGGCTCAGCCGCAACCGCCATCTGTGGCGCGGACCCGAGCAGATCCGCAGCTTCGACGAATTCCGACTCCTGCGCGAACTGTTGCGGCGAAAACTGCCGGTAC
Organism: Lysobacter sp.; assembly: GCA_043754745.1. Classification (GTDB taxonomy): domain Bacteria; phylum Pseudomonadota; class Gammaproteobacteria; order Xanthomonadales; family Xanthomonadaceae; genus Lysobacter_I. Next base: position 14,232 of record JAYUUH010000174.1, on the reverse strand, counting down.
CGCGGCCGATCGCGGCGATCTACTGGCGCGAAGGACTGTTCTACCGCGCCGGCATCCTGCTCGAACGCCTGCAGGGCGTGCAGTCGCTGGCCGATCGCGCCGCCGCCGACGCCAGCACCGCACCCTGGGAAGAGGCCGGCCGCGTGATCGCGCGCATTCACCGGGCCGGGCTCGATCATGCCGATCTCAACGCCCACAACCTGCTGTTCGAAGACGCGGGCCGCGGCTGGGTGATCGATGTCGACCGCAGCCGGCTGCGCATCCCGGCCACCGGCTGGCGCGAGTCGAATCTCGACCGGCTGCAGCGTTCGCTGCTGAAACTGCGCGGCGCGCGCAGCAGGGCCGATGTCGGGAAGGATTACGCGACGCTGCGCAGCGCGTACGATGCGCTCTGGCAACGCGGGACTTAGAACAGCGATGAGTTGGGCTTTGCGGTTTCATGGCGTGGGCAATGCGTCGGCGGTCGAACTGGGGTCGGCGATGGCCACTTTCGAGCGCGACGGCCGCCCGTGGCTCACGATCGATTGCGGCGCGGAAGGCCTCACCGCGTTCCTCGCCCACTACGGCGAGGCTCCGCAGGCGCTGTTCGTCACCCACACCCATCTCGACCATGTTGCCGGCTTCGAGCGACTGTTCGTCGATGCCTATTTCGACCCCGCGCGGCGCGGCCGCACCCGGATCTACGTGCCCGCGCGCGTCGTGCCGCTGCTGCACCAGCGCGTCGGCGACTATCCGAACGTGCTGGCCGAGGGCGGCGCCAATTTCTGGGACGCTTTCCAGGTGATCCCGGTCGGCGATGCCTTCTGGCACGACGGCATTCGCCTTGAGGTCTTCGAAACCCGCCACCATTGGCCACAGACCAGCTACGGCCTGCGCCTGCGCGGCAGCGTCGTCTGGACTGGCGATACCCGGCCGATCCCGGAAACCCTGTCGCGCGTCGCCGATGCCGGCGAGCTGATCGCCCACGACTGCGGCCTGCACGGCAATCCCTCGCACAGCGGTATCGCCGATCTCGAACGCGACTATCCGCGCCCACTGCTCGATCGCTGCGTGCTGTATCACTACGCCAGCGCGGGCGATGGCGAAGCCCTGCGCGCCCGCGGCTATCGCGTTGCGCATCCCGGCGAGTGTATTGCGTTGGCCGAACCGACTGCGGCGCGGGCAGTGCCCTTCGACGCAACCGATGCCGCACACGTCGCCTCTGTTCGGCCATAGCCCACGTATTCCTGCGCATGAACGCCGTTCCGGACATCCCCGACCTGCCGCGCGATGCCCTCGGGCGCCCGTTGCACGACCTGCGCCTGTCGGTGATCGAGGCCTGCAACTTTCGCTGCCCGTATTGCATGCCGGCGGAGCGGGTGCCCGATGACTACGGCCTTGATGCGGCGTCGCGGTTGTCGTTCGACGAGATCGAGCGTCTTGTGCGCGGGTTCGTGCACGTGGGCGTACGCAAGCTGCGCCTCACCGGCGGCGAACCGTTGCTGCGGAAGCGTTTGCCCGAACTGATCGCGCGGCTTGCGCGCATCGAAGGTCTCGACGACATCGCGCTCACCACCAACGCCAGTCTGCTGGCCGCGCAGGCGCGCGCGCTGCACGAGGCCGGGCTGCACCGGGTCACGGTGAGTCTCGACACCCTCGATCCCGAACAGTTCGCCGCATTGTCCGGCGGCCGTGGCGATATTGCCGACGCGCTGCGCGGCATCGAGGCCGCGCGCGCCGCCGGTTTCGCGCGGATCAAACTCAACTGCGTGATCCAGCGCGGCGTCAACGACGACCAGGCGCTGCCGTTGGCCGCATTCGCCCGCGAGCACGGCCATACGCTGCGTTTCATCGAATACATGGATGTCGGCACCTGCAACGACTGGAATGTCGAACGCGTGGTGCCTTCCAGCGAAATGCGCGATGCGATCCATGCGCGCTGGCCGCTGCATGCGCTGGGGCCCCAGTACCGCGGCGAAGTCGCCGCGCGGCACGCATTCGACGACGGCCATGGCGAAGTGGGCTTCGTCAGTTCGATCAGCGCGCCGTTCTGCGGCGACTGCCACCGCGCCCGCGTCTCCGCCGATGGTCGCCTCTACACCTGTCTGTTCGCCGGCGAAGGCACCGACCTGCGGCCGTGGCTCGGCGACGATGCAGTGTTCGTCGAACGACTCGCAGGCCTGTGGCAGGCGCGCAGCGATCGCTACAGCGAACTGCGCAGCGGCCTGAAGGCGCCTCGCAAGCGCGTTGAAATGTATCTCGTCGGAGGCTGAGCGGATGCCGCTCACGACACTGGCCGATAGGGGATGGCTGAGCGTGCCCTCGGGGCTGTCGCTCGCGATGCTCGGCGCACTTCCGGTCGATGCCGTGCTGGGCACGGGAAATGCAGGCTCGCGCAATCTGCTCGAACAGGATTGGTGTGCAGGGCTGGTGTTTCCGATTCGTTCGTATTTGCAGTCCGTCGGTCTGTTGCCGGCCGATGCGGTGGCAGTGCAGTGCACGCTGTTCCGCAAGACGCCGGACTGCAATTGGAAAGTGCCGTATCACCAGGATCTGTCGATTCCCGTCGCCGCGCGCGTCGAACATCCGGCACTCTCGGGCTGGTCGATCAAAGAGGACGGCCACTACGTCCAGCCGCCTATCGATGTGCTCGACACGCTGCTCGCGGTGCCGGGTTCGCATCGACTCGGGCGTTTGAGTCCGGACGGCGTCGTCGCAACCGATAAACGAAAGAACGAAGTCGTATGCACGGCCGATACCGGCGATCTACTGGTGATGCGGCCGTTGTTGCTGCATGCGTCGTCGAAAGCCGAACGGCCCAACGGCCGTCGCGTATTGCATTTTCTGTTCGCGCCGCGTCATCCCGGCTGCGGATTGCAGTGGAGGATCGTCGTTTGAAAAACGTATCGCCGAGGAAGGTATCGACGAAACATGCATCGACACTGACCCACCTCGACGCCCAGGGCCGCCCGGCGATGGTCGATGTGTCCGCGAAAGCGGTCACCGCGCGCGCGGCCACCGCCGAGTGCCGGGTGAAGTTTCCGGCTGCGGTTGCGGCGCAACTGCGCAGCAGCGGGTTGAAAAGCGCGAAGGGCGGGGTGGTCGAAACCGCGATCGTCGCCGGCACGTTGGCGGTGAAGCGTACGCACGAATTGATCCCGTTCTGCCACCCGCTGCCGATCGATGGCATCCATTTCGCCATCGGCTGGCGCGGTGAGCGCGAACTGGAGATCGTCTGCACGGTGAACACCACCCATCGCACCGGCGTCGAAATGGAAGCGTTGACCGGCGCGACCATCGCCGCGTTGACCGTTTACGACATGTGCAAAGCGCTCTCGCACGCGATCGTGATCGGCCCTGCGAAACTGCGCGGCAAGCGCGGCGGCAAGCGCGATTTCGGCGCGATCGCAGGGAAGGATTGATGGCCACGATCAGGGTGCTGTACTTCGCGAGCCTGCGCGATGCCGCGGGCATCGACAGCGAAACCGTCGAACACGAAGGCGGCCTGCGCGCGCTGTACCTCGCGCTGCAGGCGAATCATGGTTTCTCGCTGCCGCCAGAACGCCTGAGAGTCGCGATGAACGGCGCGTTCGCGCGTTGGGACGATGTGCCGGGCGCAGGTGCTGAAATCGCCTTCATTCCGCCGGTTTCCGGAGGTTGAGATGAAGACGCGATTCGACCTTGCCGACACTGCTTTCGACATCGCTCCCCTGCGCGCAAGCCTGCTGCGCGCTGAAGCCGGTGCGTATGCGAGTTTCGAAGGCTGGGTGCGCAACCACAACGACGGCCGCGCCGCGCTGGGCCTGCGTTACGAAGCCTACGTCGCGCTGGCCAAAGCGGAGGGCGCGAAGATCGTCGACGAGGCGTTGGCGAGGTTCGAAATCGCCGATGCCGCCTGCGTCCATCGCGTCGGCGATCTGGAGGTCGGCGATCTTGCTGTGTGGGTCGGCGTCAGCGCCGCGCATCGCGACGCTGCCTTCAGTGCCTGCCGCTGGATCATCGATGAAGTGAAATCGCGCGTACCGATCTGGAAGCATGAGCGGTATGCGGAGGGCGACGCGCGTTGGTTGCATCCGCATGCCAGTTCGACCGACTCCGGTATTCGGGATGCGTGATCACATCATGCGTATCGATCCGGTACGGTGATGTTTGAATTCGATGGCTCTGCTTGCGTGGGAGGGGCTTCAGCCCCGAGCAGCTATTGATCATCGGGTTTTCGGGCTAAAGATCGGGCCTGAAGGCCCTCCTACGAACGCATGTGGCGCTCGAACGAACGGATCTAGCGTTCAAACTTCATCTTGGCGGGATCGATATGCATCTCTTACAGGCGCGGAGAAGCAGGTCCCTCTCTGTGCTCGGGATGACAATCCTGAGTGGACGTTCTGGAGCAGAGCCCCCTTGGTAAGGGGGCGCGGCGAAGCCGCAGGGATCGGAAGTACATAGCCGGGGCCCAAGGATTTGCTCAGCAAATTCTTGGGATTTCCATGCGCAGCATGGAAATGGCGGTGGCCCCGCCGGCTGACCTCGGCACCCGCATCGACCGATACCGTTGCTGCCTTCCGGCCCTGGCGGGATTTTCGATCTAGCGTCGCGAGAGGCCGACGGGGCCACCATAGACGTGCGTCAGCAACGCTGTGAATCGGCGGGGAGGGGGACACGGTCCCGACGCCCAACCTGTTGATCCTGCTGATAAACCACTCGACGAACCGCGGGCCGTCGAATGCGCAGCTATTCTAGCCGACCGGGGCGGGCGAGGGAACGGGCAATCCGTTCGGCAGGCCCGATGGCGTCGGAGCGCATACGCCTAACGGAGCATCCCATCGCCGCCGTGCGGTCCGATACTGCCCCGGTGCGCGCGCCACTCCGCGGCGCAGTCCTGTATTCCGTGCTGGCCGCGCGCCGGGAAGCGCGACGGTTCATGGCCGCGACGGTGCCGGTGCAGTTGTCGTTGATCGTCAGATCGCGTACATCCATGAACCGCTGCGCTTCCATCACGGAAGCCAGATCGCGGGTTCAGCTCTTGAAATGCATCGCGCGGTTGACGCCCAGCGCGGCCAGCGTGCCCGCCGCGCCGGAGAGCAGGTAGACGCCGAGCCACGCCAGCCCGAAATGCGCACACAGCGCCAAGGCCACCAGTGGCGCGAAGGCGGCGCCGATCAGCCAAGCCAGGTCCGAGGTCAGCGCCGCGCCGGTGTAGCGATAGCGCCGCCCGAAGTTCGCGGTCACCGTTCCTGCGGCCTGGCCGTACGACAGGCCGAGCAGCGCGAAGCCGATCAGGATGAAAGCGGCTTGGCCTACCGATCCCGCGCCCATCAGCGTCGGCGCGAACCCGCTGAACATCGCGATCACGACGGCCAGCCCTCCCAGCGTTCGCGCGCGACCGACGCGATCCGCGATCACGCCTGAGGCCACGATGGCGCCGGCGGCGATGAAACCGCCCACGATCTGGATCATCAGGAATGCGGCGATCGATTGATCGGAATACAGCAAGATCCACGACAGCGGAAAAATCGTCACGATGTGGAACAGCGCATAGCTGGCCAGCGCGGTGAACGCGCCGATCACCACATGCTGGCCCTTGGCCCGGAACAATTCGCCGATCGGCGTGGGCTCCAGCTCCAGTTCGCCCATCTTGCCCTGGTATTCCTCTGCCACCACCAGCCGCAGCCGCGCGAACAGCGCGACCACATTGATCGCGAAGGCGACGAAGAACGGATAGCGCCAGCCCCAGGCGAGGAAATCCTCCTGCGTGAGGTTCGCGTGCAGGAACGCGAAGACGCTCGCCGCGACGATGAATCCGACCGGCGCGCCCAGTTGCCCCAACATCGAATACCAGCCGCGGCGCTCCTTCGGCGCGTTCAACGCCAGCAGCGAAGGCAGTCCGTCCCACGACCCGCCCAGGGCGATGCCCTGCAGCACGCGGAAGCTGGACAGCAGCGCGATCGACACCCAACCGATCTTGGCGTAGCCGGGTAGAAAGGCCATGCCCGCGGTGGCGGTGCCGAGCAGGAACAAGGCCGCGGTGAGTTTCACGCCGCGGCCCCAGCGCGACTGGATCGCCATGAACAGCACGGTGCCCAGCGGCCGCGCCACGAACGCCAGCGAGAAAACGGCGAACGACCACAGGGTGCCCTGCAGCCGATCCATGAATGGAAAGAACACCGCCGGGAAGACCAGCGCCGATGCGATGCCGTAAACGAAGAAATCGAAATATTCCGACGCGCGGCCGACGACCACGCCGACGGCGATCTCGCCCGGCGCCACGTCGGGATGCGCCTTGGTGCCGTGATCGCGCGAAGATGCGCTGGCGCCGTGTCCGGGCGAACGCGGGTCGGACGACATCCGGTCGGAAGATAGCGGTATGGATTGCATCGGGAATCCTGAGTAAGCAGGCTGCGGACGTAGCCTGACAGAGACCCGCGGCCGGCACGATAGGACAAAACGTCCAATTTTCCCCGCGATGCCCCGGGACTACATTGACTCAAGTCAATTCCGCCCAACTCTCCGGCCCCTATGTTTATCCCACGCAGTCTCGTACGAATCGTCGTCCTGCTGGCGGCCATCGGCATGTTATCCGGTTGCGATCTGCTGGTGCTCAATCCATCGGGAGACATCGCGGCCCGCCAGGGCGACCTGATCGTCGTGGCCACGCTGCTGATGCTGATCGTGATCGTTCCCGTGATCGCGTTGACGTTCTGGTTTGCGTGGCGATACCGCGCCTCCAACAAGTCCGCGACCTACACGCCCGACTGGGATCACTCCACCCAGCTGGAACTCGTGATCTGGGGCGTGCCGCTGTTGATCATCATCGCGCTGGGCGCGGTGACCTGGATCAGTACGCACCTGCTGGATCCGTATCGCCCGCTGGATCGGATCGCCGCCGGCCGCCCGGTCGCCGCCGACGTGAAACCGCTGGAAATCCAGGTGGTCGCGCTCGACTGGAAATGGCTGTTCGTCTATCCGGAGCAGGGCGTCGCCTCGGTCAATGAAGTCGCCGTTCCGGTCGATCGCCCGGTCCGGTTCCGCATCACCGCCTCCTCGGTGATGAATACGTTCTACGTGCCGGCGCTGGCCGGCATGATCTACGGCATGCCCGGCATGGAATCCAACCTCAACGCAGTGATCAATGCGCCGGGCGAATACGAAGGATTTTCCGCGAACTACAGCGGTGCGGGCTTCTCGCACATGCGCTTCAAGTTCCACGGTCTGTCCGATGCGGACTTCGGTCGCTGGGTCGAAGGCGTGCGCGGCGGCGACGGCGCGCTGACCCGCGCCGCCTATCTCGAACTGGAAAAACCCAGTTCGCGCGATCCAGTGAAACACTTCGCCAGCGTCGACAAGGGACTGTACGAGGCGATCCTCAATCGCTGCGTCGACACCGAACGGCTGTGCATGGACCAGATGATGGCGCTCGACGCCGGAGGCGGCCTGGGTCTGGACGGCCTGGACGCACTGGCGATGCCGCGTCGCGGCGATCCGCGCCTGGGGCCGTACGTGTCGGCGCAGGTCTGCGTTGTGCCGCTGCCCGATCGACCGCTCGTGTCGTCCGTGCTCGGCGGAATGAAGGCGCCGTGATGCGCGCAGCGTTACGCATCGAAACCGCACATCCAAACGCATATTCGAACCGTATATCCGAACCGTATATCCGAACCGTACATCTAGACAGTCTCCGGAAGTAACCTCTGATGTCTCCCGACAGCCTCGATATCCAGCACTCCCCGATCTTCGGGCGTATGACATGGGAAGCCGTTCCCATGCTGCACGATCCGATCGTCATGGCCACCTTCATCGGCACGACGGTCGTCGGCATCGCCATGTTCGCGGCGATCACCAAATACCGGCTGTGGGGCTATCTGTGGAAAGAATGGTTCACCAGCATCGACCACAAGAAGATCGGCATCATGTACATGGTGTTGGGTCTGGTGATGCTGCTGCGCGGCTTCGCGGACGCGCTGATGATGCGCCTGCATCAGGCGATGGCCTTCGGCGACAACCTCGGTTATCTGCCGCCGCACCACTACGATCAGATCTTCACCGCCCACGGTGTGATCATGATTTTCTTCGTGGCGATGCCGCTGGTCACCGGCTTGATGAACTATCTCGTGCCGCTGCAAATCGGCGCGCGCGACGTGGCGTTCCCGTTCCTCAACAATTTCAGTTTCTGGATGACCGCCAGCGGCGCGGGGCTGGTGATGCTGTCGCTGTTCTTCGGCGAGTTCGCGGCCACCGGCTGGCTGGCCTATCCGCCGCTGTCCGGCGTTGCCTTCAGTCCATGGGTCGGCGTGGATTACTACATCTGGGCATTGCAGATCGCCGGAGTCGGGACGTTGCTGTCCGGCGTGAATCTGCTGGTGACCATCATCAAGATGCGCGCGCCAGGCATGGGCCTGATGCGGATGCCGATCTTCACCTGGACCGCGCTGTGCACCAATGTGTTGATCGTGGTGTCGTTTCCGGTGCTGACCGCGGTGTTGGCGTTGCTGATGCTGGATCGCTACGCGGGCACCAATTTCTTCACCAGCGATCTTGGCGGCAACGCCATGATGTACGTCAACCTGATCTGGATCTGGGGCCACCCGGAGGTTTACATCCTGATCCTGCCGCTGTTCGGCGTGTTCTCCGAGATCGTCTCCACGTATTCCGGCAAGCGCCTGTTCGGCTATTCGTCGATGGTCTACGCGACCGTGTGCATCACGGTGCTGTCGTACCTGGTGTGGCTGCATCACTTCTTCACGATGGGGTCGGGCGCCAGCGTCAACTCGTTCTTCGGGATCACCACGATGATCATCTCGATCCCCACCGGCGCGAAGATCTTCAACTGGCTGTTTACGATGTACCGCGGCCGCATCCGTTTCGAGGTGCCGATGCTGTGGACGATGGGCTTCATGGTGACCTTCGTCGTCGGCGGCATGACCGGGGTGCTGCTGGCCGTCCCGCCGGCGGACTTCGTGCTGCACAACAGCCTGTTCCTGGTCGCGCACTTCCACAACGTGATCATCGGCGGCGTGGTGTTCGGCCTGTTCGCGGCGATGACCCACTGGTTCCCGAAGGCCTTCGGTTTCAGGCTCGACGATTTCTGGGGCAAGGTGTCGTTCTGGTTCTGGCTCGCCGGCTACTGGTTCGCGTTCACGCCGCTGTACGTGCTCGGCCTGATGGGTGTCACCCGCCGCATGAGCCACTTCGAGGATCCGGCGCTGCAGATCTGGTTCCAGATCGCCGCGTTCGGCGCGGTGCTGGTGGCCATCGGCATCGCGGCCTTCCTGTTCTGCATCTACATCAGTTTCCGCAGGCGCGAGCAGCTGCGCGACGTGACCGGCGACCCCTGGAACGGCCGCACGCTGGAGTGGTCCACGTCGTCGCCGCCGCCGGACTACAACTTCGCGTTCACGCCGGTGGTCCACGACAACGACGCGTGGTGGGACATGAAGCAGCGCGGCTTCCAGCGCGTGCAGAGCGGTTTCCTACCCGTGCACATGCCGAAGAACACGCCCGCGGGCGTCGTGTTGGCGGCGCTGAGCACTGCGCTCGGATTCGCGATGATCTGGCATGTCTGGTGGCTGGCGTCGGCGTCGCTGGCCGCGATCGTGGTCTACGCGATTTACCAAAGCTTCGACTACGACCGCGATTACCACATTCCCGCCGAGCAGGTCGCGGCGATCGAACATGCGCGCAGCGAGCGATTGGAGGCGTCCCATGTCTGAGTCCATCGCGATGAGCCGGCAGGACGGCGGTCCGGCGCTTGCGGATCCACTTCCGGGTCCTGCGCTCCCGAGTTCAGTGTTCTTGGACATCGACGGCCGCCACCATCCCGAGAACGGTACGCTGCTCGGTTTCTGGCTGTATCTGCTCAGCGACCTGATGATCTTCGCGTGCCTGTTCGCGGTGTACGGCGTGCTCGGCCGCAATGACGCGGCGGGGCCGTCCGGCGCGGATCTGTTCGATCTGAGGCTGATCGCGGTCAACACCGCGATCCTGCTGGTGTCGTCGATCACCTACGGTTTTGCGATGATCGCGATGCAGAAGCGCAGCGCTAAGGGGCTGATCCGCTGGCTGGTCGCGACCGGCATCCTCGGCCTTGCCTTCCTGGCGATCGAAATCTACGAATTCGCGCATCTGATCCACCTGGGCGCCGGCCCGCAGCGCAGCGCGTTCCTGTCGTCGTTCTTCGCCCTGGTCGGTACCCACGGCCTGCACGTGCTGTTCGGCGTGGTGTGGCTGGTGGTGCTGTGCGTGCAGGTGCATCGCCATGGCCTGACGCGCGCTAATATCCGTCGCGTGGCGTGCCTGTCGATGTTCTGGCATTTCCTCGACGTGGTGTGGATCGGTGTGTTTTCCTTCGTCTATCTGATGGGCACTCTGCCATGAAGCCTGCTGTCATGAATCCCAATATCGATTCCGACATGAACCCGGATGCGGCCTTGCAGCACAAGCTGCACGAACACGAGGCCGATCATTCCGACGACGGCATTCCGCACGTCTCCGCGCGCGAATATCTGAACGGTTTCGTGCTGTCGGTGGTGCTGATCGCGATTCCGTTCGCGCTCGTGATGACCAATACCATCCCGGACTCGACGTGGGCATCGGTGGTGATCCTGACGTTCGCCGCGGTGCAGATCGTCGTGCACATGGTCTATTTCCTGCACATGAACACGAAGTCGGAGGGCGGCTGGAATCTGGTGGCGCTGGTATTCACCGCGGTGCTGGTGATCATCGTGCTGTCGGGTTCGCTGTGGGTGATGCATCACCTGAACACCAACATGATGCCGGGACCGCACGAGATGCAGGACATGCTGCGGAACGCGCCGTGATCCCGCGCACGGACGTCGCCGTCTTGCCGGCGCGGCGCGCGGAAGCGCGAGGCTCGGTCTGGACAGTCGTTTTCGCCGTGGCGCTGCTGGTGGCGTTCGTCGGCTTCATCGCACTGGGCGTCTGGCAATGGCAGCGCATGGGCTGGAAGGATGCGCTGATCGAGCGGGTGGAGGCGCGGGTCCACGCCGATCCCGTTCCACCGCCGCCGCGCAGCCGCTGGGCTGCGATCACCGCCGAGAGCGACGAATACCGGCGCGTGCGCCTGTCCGGCCGTTTTCTTCCCGGGCCGGAAACGCGCACCCAGGCAGTGACCGCACTGGGGGCCGGGTGGTGGGCGATCGCGCCGATGCGCACCACCGATGGCGACATCGTGCTGGTGAATCGCGGTTTCGTGCCGACCGGTGAAGATGCCTCGCCGCCGCCGGTCGGCGCGGTCGCGATCGAGGGCCTGCTGCGGATCAGCGAACCGAAGGGCGGATTTCTGCGTCGCAACGACCCTGCGCAGGACCGCTGGCATTCGCGGGATGTGAACGCCATCGCCCGCGCACGCGGCCTGGACGGGAACGCGGTCGCGCCGTTCTTCGTCGACGCCGCGCGCGACCCGGACGGGCAGGACTGGCCGAGGGGCGGCCTGACGGTGGTGCAGTTCCGCGACCATCACCTGTCCTACGCGTTGACCTGGTTCGGGCTGGCGCTGCTGACTGCGGTCGCCGGGCTGCGTCTGTTCGTATTGAAACGCGGTTTGCGGCAAGATCGTGGCGCACGAGCCCGTCGAGAAGAATCCCGCCGCGGGCCAGGAGGTTTCGAACATGCAGGCCACAGCACGCCTCACTGAACCGCGCACCGAAACCGAACGCCGGCGCCGGGGCGAGGCCGCGTCCCGCGACCGTACCGATCTGCGCAACATGCAGCAGTTGATCCAGTTGCGCTGGATCGCGGTGGTCGGGCAACTCGTCACTATCCTGATGGTGCATTACGGGCTCGACATCGCGCTGCCGCTGCATTCGATGCTGTGCGTGCTGGCCGCGCTGTCGGCGTTCAACCTCGCCAGCCATCTGTGGTGGCGCAAGCGGGTGCAGGTGTCGAATGCGGCGCTGCTCGCCGGGTTGCTGGTCGACGTGGCGTTGCTGACCCTGCAGTTGTACCTGAGCGGCGGCATCACCAACCCCTTCGTTTTCCTGTTCCTGCTGCAGGTGGCGCTGGGCACGGTCCTGCTGCGTTCGCCGGCGAGCTGGATCCTCGCGGCCGCGACCGGCCTGTGCGTCGTCGCGCTGATCATGCTGCCGACGCCGATCGAGATCGCCGCGCATCCGGGCGACGGCATGACCGATCGTTACGTGCAGGGGCTGTTGATCTGCTTCCTGCTGCTGGACGCGCTGCTGGTCGTGTTCATCGGCCGCATCGGCGGTATCCTGCGCGAACGCGACGCCCGCCTGGCGGAACTCCGTCAGCGCGCCGCCGAAGAGGAACATATCGTGCGCATGGGCCTGCTCGCGTCGGGCGCGGCGCACGAACTGGGCACGCCGCTGTCGACGCTTTCGGTGATTCTCGGCGACTGGCGGCACCTGCCTTCGTTCGCATCGGATGCCGAACTGTCGCACGACATCGAGGAAATGCAGGTGCAGGTGGCGCGCTGCAAATCCATCGTCACCAACATCCTGCTCGCGGCGGGCAAGACGCGCGGCGAATCGCCCGTCGAGACGACCCTGCACGCCCTGCTCGACGACATGGCCGAGGAATGGCGCACGGTGCGCAACGCCGCCGGGTTCCGCTATACGCGACGATGCGCCGACGATCCGCGCATCGTGTCCGACGCCGGTCTGCGGCAGATGGTCTTCAATGTGCTGGACAACGCGCTTGAGGTTTCGCCCGGATGGGTGTCGCTGGATGCGCATTGCCGCAACGGCGAACTGGTCATCGATATCAGCGACGCCGGCCCGGGATTCGAAGCGGACGTGCTCGATCGGCTGGGCACGCCGTACAACTCGACCAAAGGTCGCCCCGGCGGCGGCTTGGGTTTATTCCTGTCGGTGAATGTCGCGCGTACGCTGGGCGGCAGCCTGACGGCGCAGAATCGGCGCGAGGGCGGCACCATGGTGACCCTGACCCTGCCGCTTTCGGCAATCGCCCTCGAGGAGCACGACGATGACGAATGAACGCAACCTGTTGATCGTCGAAGACGACGCCGCTTTCGCACGCACGCTGGTGCGTTCGTTCGAGCGCAGGAGTTACACGGTGCGTCACCTCACCGGAGAAGATGGACTTGCTGCACTGCTGGAGACCTTCGCGCCCACCCATGCTGTGGTCGATCTCAAGCTCGCCGGCAATTCGTCCGGATTGTCCTGCGTACAGGCGCTGCACGAACACGATCCCGACATGATCATCGTCGTACTCACCGGATACGCCAGCATCGCCACCGCGGTCGAAGCCATCAAACTCGGCGCCCGCCATTACCTGGCCAAACCCTCCAACACCGACGACATCGAGGCCGCGTTCCAGCGCGCCATCGGCAACGCCGATGTCGAACTCACGGGCCGCAAGACCTCGATCAAGACCCTGGAGTGGGAGCACATCCACGAAACCTTGGCCGAAACCGGCTTCAACATCTCCGAAGCCGCGCGCCGCCTGGGACTGCACCGGCGGACACTGGCGCGCAAGCTGGAGAAGCAGCGGATCAAGTGATGCAACGTCGGCGTTGTCTATCCCTATGCGGTCGCTGAATATCCGGATTGCGATTTGCACGAAGGTGTATCGAGTCACGCAAGGATGCAAGTCTACTGTTTTGAATTACAGGGCCGTCTCGTTCCATGCATTGGTCCAGTTTTCGCTCATGCGTCTCTATTTTGCTTTTTTTTCAAGCGACCACTGCAATGTTCGGCATGTAGGTGCGATCGACTGTCATAATCTCGCGCAAATAATGCTGTCTTCATCCTCACCAACGACGCGATGCTGCATTCAAGCGCGTCATTGATGACGTCCACGTCCCATAAATCGGATCAATAGACCAAAGTCGGAAATTCATCACAAAAAATTTATGCGTTGACTTTAGAATGCGACCGGATATAACGATATCGAATAAGAGCTGGAGTCCGTTTCCTTGATTCTCCATTGCTCACATACCCGGCATGGCGTCATGAAACGTACGACCAAAAGGATTTTGGTATGAAGTTGGACAATGCAATCGGACTTGCTCGATGTGGATTGCTCACACCTGCACCTGCGAATTTCATGACGCTCGGCTGATGCTGGTGCAATCGTTTGTGCTTTTCCGAAAATGACCGTTCCCGGATGAACTCTGCGAAACGACGCGTTCGCAGATGACGGCTGGTCGTGGGCGAGCGCTCGTGGGCAGGATGGACGACAACCAAAAGGATTTGAAATGAAGCTTCAGAACACGAATTCTCTCGACAGACGCCGCTTGCGCCCGCGCATTTTTTGGCACCT
>JAYUUH010000173.1:0-1747 GCA_043754745.1 Lysobacter sp. | reverse complement strand
GCTTCTTCCCCGGCATGGGCACGCTGTTCCTGCGGATGATGGGCGAAGCTTTCGAAACCGCGATGCGGCGGTTCGAAGGCTGACGGGACGCACGCGGTGACCGCATCGCCGCACGTTGAGGACTTCCTGTCGCATCTGCGCATCGAGCGGCGCATGTCCGCGCATACGCTCGACGCCTATCGCCGCGATCTCGATGCGCTGGTCGCTTGGACCACGGCGCAGGGCATCGATGATCTCGCGACCGTGCATACCGAACAACTGCGCGCATTCATCGCCGCCGAACATCGCCGCGGCCTTTCGCCGAAAAGCCTGCAACGACGGCTGTCGGCCTGCCGCAGCTGTTATCAATGGTTGCTCAAGCACGGCCGCGTCGCCGCCAGCCCCGCCGCCGGCATCCGCGCGCCGAAAGCGCCGCGCAAACTGCCGCAGGTGCTGGATGTCGATGAAGCGGTGCAACTGGTCGAACTGCCGACCGACGCGCCGCTGGGCGTGCGCGACCGCGCGATGCTCGAACTGTTCTACAGCTCCGGCCTGCGCCTGAGCGAACTGTGCGCGCTGCGCTGGCGCGATCTCGATCTCGCCGATGGGCTGGTCACCGTGCTCGGCAAAGGCAGCAAACAGCGCAGCGTCCCGGTCGGCTCGCACGCGCGCAAGGCCCTGGAGGACTGGCGGCGCGAATCGCAGGGGCAACCCAACGCGCCGGTGTTCCCGGGACGCGGCGGCGCGACCATTACGCCGCGCGCGGTGCAGATCCGCCTGCAGCGGCTCGCGCAGCGCCAGGGCCTGTTCAAGCGCGTGCATCCGCATCTGCTCCGGCATTCCTTTGCCAGCCACGTGCTGGAGTCTTCCGGCGATCTGCGCGGCGTGCAGGAACTACTGGGCCATGCCGACATCGCCACCACCCAGATCTACACGCATCTGGATTACCAGCATCTCGCCAAGGTGTACGACAGCGCGCATCCGCGGGCGAAACGGAAGACGTGACTCTGTAGAGCGGCCTTCAGGCCGCTGAACGGTTTGCGGCTGCATCGCAGCGGGCTGAAGCCCGCTCTACAGTCTCCAGCGGTGTCGTTGGTCATGCCTTGCGTCCCGCTGGCGGCGTCCCCACAACCGGGGAACGCCAGTTTCGAGCCGCAGGACGTTCCATGGACCCCAGCCACAACCCCAATGTCTTCTACGCTACCACCATCGTGTCGGTGCGCCGCAACGGCCGCGTGGTCGTGGCCGGCGACGGCCAGGTGACGCTCGGCCACACGGTGATGAAGTCGAACGCGCGCAAGGTCCGCAGGCTCGGTCGCGACGGCCAAGTGCTGGCCGGTTTCGCCGGCGCCGCCGCCGATGCGTTCACCCTGTTCGAGCTGTTCGAATCGAAGCTGGAAAAACATGGCCAGCTCACCCGCGCCGCGGTCGAGCTGGCGAAGGATTGGCGCACCGAGCGCCGCTTCGGCAAGCTCGAAGCGCTGCTGGCGGTGGCCGACCGGGAAACCTCGCTGATCATCAGCGGTACCGGCGACGTGATCGAACCCGAGGACGGGCTGGTCGCGATCGGTTCCGGCGGCATGTACGCGCTGTCCGCGGCGCGCGCGCTGCTGGCGCATACCGAACTGGATGCGAACCGGATCGCGGTCGAGGCGCTCAATATCGCCGGCGACGTGTGCATCTACACCAACCGCAACATCGTGATCGAAGAGCTTTGAGCAATTCTGTGGGAGCGACGCGAGTCGCGACT
Source organism: Lysobacter sp. (assembly GCA_043754745.1). Taxonomy (GTDB): domain Bacteria; phylum Pseudomonadota; class Gammaproteobacteria; order Xanthomonadales; family Xanthomonadaceae; genus Lysobacter_I. The sequence continues at coordinate 18 of JAYUUH010000173.1, read as the reverse complement.
CACGCAGCTGAATGATCC
>JAYUUH010000172.1:0-1756 GCA_043754745.1 Lysobacter sp. | reverse complement strand
GCGGAAGGCATCGAGTTGCGGCAGCAGCCGCGTGCGCCAGGCTTCGCGGAACTGCGCGCCGGTCGCGCCGGGCGGCAGCGGTGCGTTGAAGATGTTGTTGATGCCGCGTTCGACCACGTGGCCGCTGTCGGGATAGAGCGGCATCTGGTGGGAACTGGCGAACACCACGCGCGGTTCGAGGTCGAAGATCGCCTGGGTGCCGTTGCCGTGATGCACGTCGAAGTCGGCGATCGCGATCCGCGACAGGCCGAACTTGTCCAGCGCATGCGCGGCGCCGACCGCGATCGAATTGAACAGGCAGAAGCCCATCGGTGCGGAGGCGGTGGCGTGATGGCCCGGCGGGCGCACCGCGCAGAACGCGCGCTTGGCCTCACCGTGCAGCACCGACTCCACCGCGGCCACCACCGCGCCGGCGGCGCGCAGCCCGGCTTCGGCCGAAGCCGGCGACAGCACGGTGTCGGGATCGAGCCAGATCCGTTCGGTCGGCCGGGTTTCCAGTACGGCCTGCAGCAGCGATTCGGCGTGTACGCGCAGCAGTTGGCCGCGGCTGGCGCGCGGTGCCTCGCGCCAGTCCAGATCGGGGTAGGTATCGCGCAGGCCGGCGGTCACCGCCGCCAGCCGCGCCGGGCTTTCGGCGTGGGTCGGCCCGGTATCGTGGGCCAGGCAGGCGCTGTGGGTGAAGACCTGAAGGCTCATTTCTGGCGCTGGCGACGCTCGTGGTTCCACAGCTCTTCGCCGTGCCCGCCGTGCCGCGCCAGCACCCGAGCCAGCACGAACAGCAGGTCGGACAGGCGGTTGAGATAGCGGATCGCCTGCGGCCGCACCGCATCGTGATGCGAGAGTGTCACCGACTCGCGCTCGGCGCGGCGGACGATAGTGCGCGCCAGGTGGCAGCGCGCCGCGGCTTCGCCGCCAGCGGGCAGGATGAAATCCTTCAGCGCCGGCAGTGGGTCGTTGTAGTGATCGAGCTGCTGCTCGAGGCGCTCGATGTCGGCGTCGTCGATCGCGGCGTGGCCGGGAATGCACAGCTCGCCGCCGAGGTCGAACATCTGGTGCTGGACGGTGGTCAGCAGCGCGCGGATATCGTCCGGCACGTCGCAGGCCAGCAGTACGCCGATCGCGGAATTCGCTTCATCGACGGTGCCGTAGGCGGTGACCCGCGCCGAATCCTTCGACACCCGGCTGCCGTCGCCCAGGCCAGTGGTGCCGTCGTCGCCGGTTTTGGTGTAGATCTTTGAAAGACGATTGCCCATGATGATTCCCGATCCGTGATCTTCGTAGGGGCGGCTTCAACCGCGATGCTCTCGCGTGACGAAGAGAAAAATCGCGGCTGAAGCCGCTCCTACAGTAGGGTTTCGATGATTCAGACCGTCTGCGCCCGCAGCGCCGGCGCCCGCCTGCGCAGCAGCGCGAAGCCGCCGAACAGCAGCGCCGAGTAGAACAGGGTGCCCAGCATCGTCCACTTGAAGAATGGGATGCCGGCGACGTAAGCCGCGACCAGGCCGCTGCCGGTCTGCGGGTACATGGTCGAGCCCAGCCAGGTGGTGAAGTTGGTGACCACGAAGAACAGCACCGAACCCAGCAGCGAGTAGCCCAGCACGCGCGCGCCACTGACCCTGCCGCGCAGGCGGTAGCCGAGGAACACGCCCAGCGCCACGCACAGGTACACCAGCGCGATCCCGCCATTGCCGAACCAGGTCGCGTACGCGCCGCCGTTGATCGCCGCCAGCACCAGGTCGGAGATCAGCATCGCCGC
>JAYUUH010000171.1:0-1759 GCA_043754745.1 Lysobacter sp. | reverse complement strand
CATCGCGCGCCGGCGGCCCGGAGTGGGATAAACTCCCGGGCAGGGTTTCCGAGCGTAGCGTCGGCCCGACGGCAACCTGCCCCGGCAGCGTCCGCCGGAGCCGCGCCGGCACCGAACGCCTGCCCATCGGCCGCACCCGTTGCGGCCCTTTGCTGAATGGCCATGCACGTCCGTCGCGGGCGGGCGCAACAGGTGGATCGTGCGCAATTACGACCTCGAGTTCCTGAAGAAATTCTCGCTGGTGATCGGCTTCCTGACGCTGGTCACCTTCGGCCTGATCCTGGGCGCGCTGTATATCAACGGCAAGCTGCAGCACGACCCGGACCCGAGCGTGGTCAAGCGCGTCCAGGCCCGCATCGCCCCGGTCGGCGCGGTATACGCGGGCGCCACCGGTGCCGCCTCCCAGGCGGCCGCAACCGCCGCGGCCGCCGCCGTCGTCTCGCAGGTCGCTTACGGCGGCACGCTCGACGGCGCGGTGATCTTCGACAGCCTGTGCGCGGGCTGCCACAAGTCGGGCGCCGGTGGCGCGCCGACGATGGACTTGGCGCACTGGGCCGCGCGCATTGCGAAGGGCAAGGATCTGCTGCACCAGCACTCGATCGAGGGTTTCACCGGCACCTCCGGCGTGATGCCGGCCAAGGGTGGCAACCCGGCCCTGACCGACGAGCAGGTCATCGCCACGGTCGACTGGATGCTGGGCAACCTCAAATAAGGTCGGCGCCTCCGCTGCCTGGAAACGCCGCCGCCGGGCGGCGCCGTATCATGCCCGCATGACCACGCCCGCCTTCCCGCGCGACGACACCGCGACGCTCACCCTGCCTGGCCCGGCCGGCGACCTGGAAATGATCGTCGAAGGCCCCAAGCCCGGGACCACGCCGCGGCCGCTGGTGGCCATCGTCTGTCCCCCGCTGCCGACCGAGGGCGGGACGATGCACAACAAGGTGGTGACGATGACAGCGCGCGCCCTGCGCGAATGCGGCGCCAGCACCGTGCGCTTCAACTTCCGCGGCGCCGGCGCGTCGACCGGCCGCTTCGACGACGGCAACGGCGAGGCCGACGACCTGCGCGCGCTCGCCGCGTGGGTACGGCAGCAGCGTCCGGACGCGCAGTTGTGGTTGGCGGGCTTCAGCTTTGGCGCCTACGTGTCGCTGAAGGTCGCGGCCGGCCTCAAGCCCGGCATGCTGATCTTGATCGCGCCGCCGGCCGGGCGCGGCTGGGACTTCGCAGCGATCGCGCCGCCGGAATGCCCGTGGCTGGTGATCCAGGGCGAGGCCGACGAGATCGTCGATCCGCCGGCGGTCTACGCCTGGATCGACAGCCTCGAGCAACTGCGGCAGCCGCCGGAGCTGGTGAAGATCCCCGACGCCAGCCACTTCTTCCACCGCCGCCTGATGGACCTGCGCGGCGCGATCAAGAACGGCGTGCGCCCGTATCTACCGGACCCATCTCTGCCGGACCCATCGCCCGTTCCGTCCGGGCCCACGCCGGCCGATGACTGACCCGACCGTGGCGACGACTGGAGCTTCGACCCGGCGCAACAGCCGGCGCTGGTGGAGCTCGACCGCCTGCGCGCCACGCTGCTCGCCCCCCCCCAGGCGCGGGCTGTTGGACGGCCTGCTCGGCAAGCCGGTGGAGACGCCGCGCGGGCTGTATCTGTGGGGCGGGGTCGGTCGTTGCAAGACGTTCCTGATCGATCTGTTCTTCGAGGCATTGCCGTTCGCCGAGAAACGCCGCAGCCACTTCCACCGCTTCATGCGCG
>JAYUUH010000170.1:0-1761 GCA_043754745.1 Lysobacter sp. | reverse complement strand
GGTGGATAGACCGTCGGGATCGGCCACACCGACCGAGATCTGCTGTACCGCGCCCGGCGGCAGCGACGCATTGCTGGACATGCGCCGGCGCGCGGTGCCCAGCGGGACCACGATCACATCGTCCTGATCCTGGCCGAAACCGCCCTGGCCTTTCGATTTGAGCGTGCCGACCACGGTGAACGGCACGCGGCCAAGACGGATGGTCTGGCCCAGCGCTTCTTCTTCGCCGAACAGTTCGCGACGCACGCTCTCGCCGAGGATCGCGGACTTCGCGCCGCTGGTGTAATCGCGCGACTCGAAGCCCGGGCCGCTGGCGAGTTCCCAGCCGTTGATCTCGAACCAGTCGGCCTCCACACCCTGCCACGAACTCGACCAGTTGCTCTCGGCATACACCGCCTGGGTGTTGCCGCGCAGCAGCGAGGTGGTGTACTGGATAGCGGGCACTTCGCGGCGGATCGCGTCGGCATCGTCTTCGGTCAAGGTGAAGAAACTGCTGGCGCTGATGCGCACGCCACCCGGGCCGCGACCGGCGCCGGGACCGATGTCCAGACGCTGCGAACCCAGGCCCGACACGAGCTTTTCGATCTCGGCCTGGGTGCCCTGGCCCACCGACACCATCACGATCACAGCCGCGATACCGATGATGACGCCCAGCGAAGTGAGCGCACTGCGCAGCCAATTGCCGCGCAATGCGAACGTCGCGGTGCGCAGCACTTCGATCACGGTCATTCCGCCGGGGGCTTGCTGCGAATCCTGCGTCGGCGGATCCTGCGTCTCCGGATCGAGGGCGGCGGTCATGCGGCCGCCTCCGGCAGGGCATCGCGCAACTCGCTGTCGTGAAGCTCGCCGTCGCGCATCACGCAGGTGCGGTCGGCATGCGCCGCTACTTCGGCGTCGTGGGTGATGAGAATGATGGTGTGGCCTTCGCCGCGCAGGCGTTCGAACAACGACAGGATTTCCTGCCCGGTGCGCGTGTCGAGCGCGCCGGTGGGTTCGTCGGCCATGATGATCGCCGGCCGGTGGATCAACGCGCGCGCGATCGCCACGCGCTGCTGCTGGCCGCCGGAGAGTTCGCTGGGACGATGCTGCATGCGTTCGCCCAACCCCACCGCCGCCAGCGCTTCCGCGGCGCGGCGCCGGCGTTCGGCCGGCGGCACCCGCGCATAGCTCAAGGGCATCGCCACGTTGTCCTGCGCGCTCATCCGCGACAGCAGATTGAAGCCCTGGAACACGAAGCCGATCTTGTCGCGGCGCAACACCGCACGCTCTTCGGCGTCGAGCGTCGCGACATCCACGCCGTCGCACAGATAGGTGCCGGAGGTCGGCGTATCGAGACAGCCGATGAGATTCATCAGCGTCGATTTGCCGGAACCCGACGGCCCCATGATCGCGACGAACTCGCCGCGTTCGATCTTCAGATCCACGCCTTTGAGCGCGACGACTTCGGCCTCGGTGCCCGCGGAATAGACCTTGCCCAAGACCCGCGTTTCGATCACGGGATGCGCCGCGCGCGCGCGCGGGACTGCATTCACTTGCCCGGCTCCGCGGTCTGCACGCCGACGATCACTTCCTGGCCGGCCTTGATGTCGCCGGTGATTTCGGTGCTGCTGCCGTCGGACGCGCCCACGCGCACCATGATCTGCTTCGGCTTGCCGTCTGCCAGCACGTAGATCGGGGCGCGGCGGGCGCCGACCAGCGCATTGACCGCGGTATCCCACTGCTGGCGCTGCGCTTCGTTCAAAGCAGTGCGGAACGCGCCGA
>JAYUUH010000169.1:0-5180 GCA_043754745.1 Lysobacter sp. | reverse complement strand
GTCGACAAGTTCATGATCGAGCTGGAAACGCTGCTGCACGAGAAGAACGTCTCGCTGTCGGCCACGCCGGCCGCGCGCGACTGGCTGGCCGAGCATGGCTTCGACCCGCTGATGGGCGCCCGGCCGATGGCGCGTGTGATCCAGGACAAGGTCAAACGCCCGCTGGCGGACGAACTGCTGTTCGGCAAACTGGCCGGCGGCGGACGGGTATCGATCGACGTACGCGACAAGCAGTTGGTAGTCGACTCCCAGGCCGAACCCGAAAAACTGCTGCCGGTGACGGTCTAGGGACCCGCAGGGTAGTCGGCAAAACGAAAAAGGCGGCCATAGGCCGCCTTTTTCATCAACACGTACGCATATGTCTTCATGGCAATGACGTCATGCGAATGACGTCCTGTGGATTACTTCATCCGGTACGTGATCCGACCCTTAGTCAGGTCGTAGGGGGTCATTTCGACCTTGACCTTGTCGCCGGTGAGGATGCGGATGTAGTTCTTGCGCATGCGCCCGGAGATGTGGGCAATGATCTCGTGGCCGTTCTCGAGCTTCACCCGGAACATCGTGTTCGGGAGGGTCTCGGAGACCGTACCTTCAAATTCTATGACGTCGTCTTTCGCCATGCGCCTTGGGCTGCCGTTGAGGTCGGGCACAAGAGCCCAACGAAGCCGCGCATTCTGCCACGCAATGGCTGCAATCGCAAAGAAAGCGTTATCCGCTGGGCGGATTGCCCGAAGTATTGCGCGCCAGATCAGCGATCGACAGGGTTCCGAAGGCATCGCGCCATGGTCCGATCCGGCCGGGCGCAGCGGTCAGCGCCTTGATCTCCGACACGAATGCGGATCGCGGCCATGTTTCGCCGCCCATCCGCAGCAGGTGCGGGTTTTCGACCTGGGCGTCGATCAGCGGCCAGCGCCATGTATGCAGGCGTGAGGCGAGGGCCGCCAGCGCGGCCTTGGAACCGCCGGATGCCCCACTGAACATGCTTTCGCCGAAGAACATCCGGCCGACCGCGACACCGTAAATGCCGCCGACCAGCCGGCCGTCGCCATCGACCACTTCCACGCTGTGCGCGTGCCCGAGCCTGTGCAACTCGGCATACGCCTGCTGCATGTCGGCCGTGATCCATGTGCCGTCCTGTCCCGGACGCGGCATCGTGGCGCAGGCGGACACGACATCGACGAAGGCGGTATCGGCCCGCGCGACCCAGCCGCTGCCGCGCAGTTGGCGCTGGAACCGGCGCGAGAGGTGGACGCCATCGGTGCGGAACACGGTACGCGGGTCCGGCGACCACCACAGGATCGGCTCGCCTTCGGAAAACCACGGGAAGATGCCGCAACGGTAGGCGTTGAGCAGGCGCTCGGGGCTGAGGTCGCCGCCTGCCGCGAGCAATCCGTCCGGCTCGCGCAGCGCGGTCCCGACCGGCGGGAACGGCGCGTCCGGATCGGATGAGAGCCAAGGCAGGCGCAGCGTCATCCCTAGTCGCCGGACGATGCGCGGAACGGCGAATGCGCCGTGAGCTGCGCAGCGTACCGCCGCACCGCGATCGCTTCCTCCTCGCACCAGCGCGCCAGCGGTGCGGCGAAATCGGGATCGGCGATCCAGTGTCGGCTGCGCACGAACGCAGGCAGGAAGCCTCGATCAATCTTATGCTCGCCCTGCGCGCCGGGCTCGAAGCGGGTCAGGCCTTCGCGCAGGCAATAATCGATGCCCTGGTAGTAACAGGTCTCGAAGTGCAGGCCGGGCAGGGTGCGCTGCGCGCCCCAGTAACGGCCGTACAGCGTGTCGCCGCCGCGGAGGCACAGCGCGCCCGCAATGGCTTCGCCCCCGTGGTCGGCGAGAATCAGCACCAGCTGCCGCGGCAGCGTCCGCGCCAAGTGGCGCAGGAATTCCAGGGTCAGCGCTGGCGAATTGCCGTAATCGGCGAAGGTCTGCAGATAGAAGCCGTGCGTCGCCGCCAGATCGTCGTCGCTGGCTTCGTCGCCGTGGAGGACCCGGAACGTGGCGCCGCCGCGCGCCACCTTGGCGCGCTCTTGGCGGATGTTCTTGCGGTGCTTGTGGTTCATCGCGCCGAGGAATTCGTCGAAATCGCCCCAGCCGGCGGTGTTCTGCCAGTGGTATTGCACGTCGATGCGCTGCAGCCAGCTGGTGGTCGTATCGGACGACATCGCGTCGAATACCGCGTCATCGTCGGCATCGACGAAATTCACGTGTGCCGACGAGGCGCCCATCTCAACAGTCAGCGCCGACAGCGCGTCGATCAGGATTCGACGCGTGGCGTCGTCGCGCGCGAGCAGGCGCGGCCCGGTCACCGGCGAGTAGGGCACCGCGCACAGCCATTTCGGATAGTACTCGTGGCCGTACTGCGCGTAGGCGCGCGCCCAAGCGTGGTCGAAGACGAATTCGCCGTGCGAGTTGTCCTTGAGATAACCCGGCGCGGCGGCGATCAGGGTGTCGCCGTCCCACAGCGTGAGGTGGCGCGGCGTCCAGCCCCACTGTTCGCGCAGACAACCGTGCGCTTCCAGCCCGGCGAGAAAGGCGTACGAAACGAAGGGGTTGCGGCCATCGTGGAGGGCATCCCACGCATCCGCTGGCACGCTGTCCAGCGCAGACAGGAGCCGAATGATCATTCGCGCAGCGCAGGGTGCGGATCAGCACCGTATACGTCGGCGCGGTACACATCAGGATCGTGCCTCTGCATGTGCCGCTCCGGCTCCGACAGCGGCACGAAGCCCAGCTTCGCGTACAGCGGCTGCATCTCCCGGGTGACCAGATGCCAGCGGCGCAGGCCCTGCAGGCGCGGGTCGGCCATCAGCGCTTCCACGATGGCTCGCCCGTAGCCATTGCCGCGATGCTGGGGCAGCACAAAGACATCGGCGAGGTAGGCGAACGTGGCCTGGTCGGTAACCGCGCGGGCGAACGCGACCTGCCGGCCGTCGAGACGACCGCTGCAACAGATGGAATTGCGCAGCGCGCGTTCCAGCTTGTCCCGCGGAATGCCGGCGGCCCAGTACGACTCGCCGGACAGGAAACCGTGGACCAGTGCGAGATCGATGTCGTCGAAGTCGGCGCTGATCCGCAGCATCGCTCAGCCTTCCTTGTCGAGGAACTTCTCGGCGTCCAGCGCCGCCATGCAGCCGAAACCCGCGGAGGTGATGGCCTGGCGATAGACCTGATCGGCGACATCGCCGGCGGCGTACACGCCCGGGACCGAGGTCTGGGTGGCGTTGCCATCGAGGCCGGTCTGGATGGTGAGGTAGCCGTTCTTCATCGCCAGTTGGCCTTCGAACAGCGTGGTGTTCGGGGTGTGGCCGATAGCGACGAAGAAGCCGTTGACCGCGATGTCGCGGGTGCTGCCGTCTTGCATCGACTTCACGCGCATGCCGGTCACGCCGCTGTCGTCGCCCAGCACCTCGTCGACGGTGTGGTGCCAGACGGTTTCGATCTTGCCGGCCTGCACCTTCGCGAACAGTTTGTCCTGCATGATCTTTTCGGCGCGCAGCGTGTCGCGGCGGTGGACCAGGTAGACCTTGCGGGCGATGTTCGACAGATACAGCGCTTCCTCGACCGCGGTGTTGCCGCCCCCGATCACCGCCACGTCCTGATCCTTGTAGAAAAAGCCGTCGCAGGTGGCGCAGGCGGACACGCCGCGGCCCTTGAACTTCTCTTCCGAGGGAATACCCAGATACTTCGCGGTGGCGCCAGTGGCGATGATCAGCGCATCGCAGGTGTACTCGCCGCTGTCGCCCTTCAGCCGGAACGGCCGCTGCGACAGATCGGCGGTGTGGATATGGTCGAAGATCACTTCGGTCTCGAAGCGCTCGGCGTGCGCCTGCATCCGGTTCATGAGGTCCGGGCCCATCAGACCGTGGGCGTCGCCCGGCCAGTTGTCCACCTCGGTCGTGGTCATCAGCTGGCCGCCCATCTGCAGCCCGGTAATCACCACCGGCTTGAGATTGGCGCGCGCCGCATAGACGGCCGCGGTCCAACCGGCGGGGCCGGAGCCGAGGATGACCAACTGGGTGTGCTTGGAAGTGCTCATGAAGCCTCTGGATCGAAGAAGGGCGGCGCAGTGACCGGCGCGAGACGGCATAGCTTGGAGACGCGCGGCGGGCGAATCAAGGGAAACGGAGCTGGATGCCCGCATCGGAACGCAGTTTCCCGGCCGCGCAGCGTTTCGGCTCTGGCGGAGGTGTGCTTGACCAAGATTGATGCGACCGATCGATACAGATCGTAGGAGGGGCTTCAGCCCCGATCTGTCGTCAGAGGAATTTGCAGTCCGATCGGGCCTGGAAGGCCCTCCTACGAACGGGTTTCGAGCCCGAGCTTCTCTCGGCCGATCTCTATGGCTGAACTAAGCCGGCCCGTCAAACAGGCTCAACTCGATTGAATCGTCAGCCATACGGGCTGCCAGTGCGCTCGTAATTTTCGATGTAGTGTTCAACGCTCATTCCAGTTCCGGTACTGATGAGCCTACCCGTGAGTCTTTCAACGAATAGGGGAGCATTACCAGCGATCGCATAGCTGATGTCACCCGTTTCATGCCACTTTTTTGACGTATGAAAGAACACCCAGCCCCAAGGCCTCTCAATGGTGTGCTCATCAAGGATGATGATCTCATCATCCTCGGGAAGCCAATCCGGCCTGCCAGAGACGGATGCGGCAACAAGTTGTCTGGCGTGTTCTTTGGTGATCATGCGATTGATGTCTGACGCGGCTTTACAAATCGTCGTGACCGGGCAACAGCCCTTGCAACTCCGGCCCGGTGAGATTGCGCCACTGACCGGGCTTGAGATACCCCAGCTTGATGTTGCCGATCCGCACCCGCAGCAGTTGCTTCACCCGGAAGCCGAAATACGCGGCCATCAACCGGATCTGCCGGTTCATACCCTGCACCAGCACGATCCTGAAACCATTGCGGCCCAGTTTTCCGGTCTTGCAGGGCAGGGTGGTTTCGCCGTTCAGCGGTACCCCGCGGCTCATGCCGCGCAGGAATTCATCGCTGACCTGGTGATTCACCACCACCAGATATTCCTTCTCCAGCTTGTTCTCGGCGCGCAAGATCGCGTTGACGATATCGCCGTTGCTGGTCAGCAGGATCAGGCCTTCCGAATCCTTGTCCAGCCGCCCGACCGGGAAGATCCGCTGCTCGTGGTCGATGAAATCGACGATGTTGCCCTTCA
>JAYUUH010000168.1:0-5198 GCA_043754745.1 Lysobacter sp. | reverse complement strand
GAAAGAATCATCGTAAAACGCTGGTCATGATGCGTGTTCAATATTCCGCTGTTCCGGATTTCGGCTCATGATGATGAACTCCACAAGGTTGCCTGCGTGGCCCCCTATGCTCAGCCAATCAATATCCAACCCATGCAAGCGTTCTTCCATTGCGTTCCTCCGCTCCCCGATCACGTTGCCGTCGGTCGCGTCGCGAGGAACATCGTGGCCGCAGCGGGTAAACACCGGTTAGGCGCTTCGCTGCAGGCCGGCGGCATATGAAGGAGACTCGTACACCATGAAAGCTAATACCCTGCAAGGCCTGCGTGTCTTCGTAGTAGAGGACAACCGCATGGTTGCCGCGAGCCTCGTCGAAGCGTTGAAATATTCGGATGCGACGGTCGTGGGCGTCATCGACAATCTCGAAGAGGCGATTGCGTTCGTCGAGAGGCGTCATCGCGAGATCGATATCGCGATGCTCGACGTCGATCTGTCGGGCGTCATGTCCTATCCGATTGCGGACATGTTGCAGAGGCACGCAGTGCCGTTCATCTTCACGACCGGTTACGACAATGCGTCCATGGACAGGGCCTATCGAAGTTTCCCCGTGTGCATGAAGCCTTTCAACCTCGACTCGATCGTGTCCGCCATCCGTGGCGTACTCGATTCGGGAAAAACCGCGAACAGGCGTCGGGACTAACGGGCCGCGCGCAACGGCGCGCGCATTCACCGCGTCGTAGCCTGATTGGCTGCCGATGGCGACGTCGTTCTACTGGTCGGCGGGACCGATTCCCGACGCATGCCTTTACATGTACATCACTACCGGCATTTTGCTGCGCCAAGTCGTCATATCTTGCCCGGTAGAGAAAAACCTGCAGAGGTGATCGGTTCGATTGCAGCGCTCATGGACGCAGCGCCCCCCGCACGAAGAGCCCTCCACGTCGCGCCGGGCATTGCGCAGGGCTTGAGCATCATTTTTCGAGCCCCCCTTGGGTGCTGGCATGAGCCTTGCTGCATGGTGATTGCACAACCCGAAGTCGCAGTGTCCTCGTCACGACACCGCGCATCCCATCCCCCTTTCAAGGAATCCATACCATGAACAAACTCAACCCTGCATTGGCCGCGATCTTTTTCGCAGCCGCGCTCGGCGCCTGCGATCGCCGCGATTCGGAAGACGACCAGAGCCGCACGCCTTCGGATTCCGGAATGCCCAATGCCGCCGCATCCGCCGACGGCACGATTCCGGACGCCACTGCAACGGGCAGCATGGCATCGAACGGCGCCAACCCGACGCCGGATAGCATGGGCGCGAACGGTGCCGCGTCCGCCGGTCCCACGCCGACCCTGGGCGAGACGCCCATGCCCGGCACGCCCACCGCCGCAGGATCGGCCGACGCGGATTTCTATCGCAAAGCATTAGGTAGCGGTACAGGCGAAGTCGCGCTCTCCGAACACGCTGCGCGCACCTCGTCCTCGACCGAAGTCAAGCGTATCGCCGACATGCTGGTCGCCGATCATCGCGCACTCAACGGCAAGCTCGGCGCCGCATCGGGCATGGGTGAAGTCCAGCCGCCACCGGCGGACGTCAAGGCCGCGGAAGACATCAAGTCCAAAACGAGCGCTGCGTTCGATACGGCCTATCTGCAGAAAATGAGCGACGGCCACAAGAAGTCGATCGCGCTGTACGAGACCGCTTCCAACGGCGCCAGCGATGCCGAAACGCGTCGTCTCGCATCGGCCGCGCTCCCCAAGCTTCGGGAACACGCTGGCCATATCGAAAAAGCGCTTGCGACCGTAGGCAAGAATCGCTGAACAAATGGTAGTGCGCTGCGGGAAAACTGCAGCGCAACACTGCGATTTTCGAATGATCACGCGTCAGGGCGACGCCGATCCGCAGTCGATACGATCGCCCAAATCGATCAGGTCGATCGGCGGTCGAGGCGCACGTCCGACCCGTCCAGCGAGCGAGGTGACAAAATGTCCAGCAAAAAAACCGTCGGCAACCAAGGGCCGACATCCGTGGAACACGAACGCAGTGACGAGCACAACGGCGAGCATGAATCCGATCAGGGTGGCGGCCAGCCAGGTCGTGGCCAAAACGGCGGCGGGCGGAAAGGCAACAGCCCGACTGGGATCATCGCCGGCCAGGATGGTCCCCAAACCGGCGGGCACGAGCGCGGCAATCCAGGTGTCGGCGGCTGACGCCTGAGCCGATTCAAATCAACGATTGCGACATTCGAGCCCTCGATAAGAGGGCTCAACCATGAATGGCCATCGCGATCCGCCAGCTGCCTTGATCGCATCCGTTGCGATCCGACGGCTCAAAGCCTCAAAAGGTCCGGATCGCATCCACATTGGTGCGCCGCACAGGGACCGATTCTCCGCCCGTCGCCATCTGCGATTCGAAACGCGCCGCATCCCGGCACATGTCTTCGAGCGATAACTCGGCGTTCCAGTCCAGCAGCGTCTGCGCGAGCGAAGCGTCGGCGTAGCATTCGGCGATATCGCCCGCGCGACGAGGCGCCATGGCGTAAGGGACACGATGTCCGGTGGCCTGCTGATAGGCATGGATCAATTCCAGGACCGAATATCCGCGCCCGGTCCCCAGGTTCAAGCGCGCGTGTCCGCCGCCGTCGCGCAACGTTTCCAACGCCCGCACATGCGCCTGGGCCAGATCCACGACATGGACATAATCGCGCACCCCGGTACCGTCCGGAGTGGGGTAGTCGATACCGAACACGTCGACATGCGGACGCTGCCCTGCGGCGACCTGACTGACGTACGGCATGAGATTGTCGGGTCTGCCCCGCGGGCGTTCGCCGATCAGGCCGCTCGCGTGCGCGCCCGCCGGATTGAAATAGCGCAAGCTGATCGCCGCCAGGTCGGGGCGGGCGGCGCATTCGTCGTCAATCACTGTCTCGGCCGCGAGCTTGCTGCGGCCGTAGGGATTGTTCGGCGCGGTGGCGGCCGTCTCCGGAATGGGCACGCGTTCCGGACTACCGTAGACGGTCGCCGATGAGCTGAAGATCAAGCGGCGCGTCCCTGCGCGCCTCATCGCCGCCAGCAGCGCCACCGTGCCGCCGACATTGACGTCGTAATAGACCAGCGGTTGCTCCACGGAGGCCGCGACCGATTTCAAGCCCGCGAAATGCACGCACGCCACCACGTCGTGATAACGCAACGCCTGTTCGACCAACGGGCCGTCGCGTACGTCGCCCTCAAGGAACGGCACTGCGCGGCCGCAGAGCCGTTCGAGTCGCGACAGGACCGCACGTTCGCTGTTGGCGAGGTTGTCGAGGATCACGGTGCGATGGCCAGCCGCTTCCAGCGCCACGACTGCATGCGAACCGATGTAGCCCAGACCGCCCGTCACCAGGACGGCGCCCCGCGCCAGTTGCGCGTTCATGCCCGCGAGGCGTCGGCGATCGAGCGGATGTCGACCGACTCGGCAGCGCGTTTGCCGGCAATGAAGGCATGGTCGGAGTTGTAGTACTCCCACTCGCTGTAGCGACCCGCCAACACGATGTCGCGATCCGCCAGCCACTCGCGGATGAGCGAGACATTCGCTTGGCGCGCATGATCGTAGACGACGTACGCGTAGGGCATGTCGATGATGTTTGCGGTGAGGACCGGATCGTCCTCGCGCAGCATGCCCACCGAACGGCATTCGGCGATGCAGCGATCGATCAACGCCTGCCCATCGCACGGCAGCGGCTTGGTCGGCGAATAGGTGATCTCGCAGGTCAGGCCGAAACCGCCGGGCGGGTTGTTGTGCGGGCTGGCGTTCCCTTGGACGAAGATCCGGTGGAATACGGTGTCTTCGGGATAATAGATCCAGTGCTTGTCGGTGATGTCGGCACGCCCAACGCCGATGTTCACGCAGCGCACCGACACATGCCGCAACGCTTCCGCGGCGCGATGGATCGCCGAGGGCGCATCGTCGCCGATGATCCGTACCAGGTCCGGCAGCGGGATCGTGCTGATCAGGCGATCGTAGGCGATGAGGCTGCCATCGTCGAAATGCGCGACTTTGGTAGCCGGATGCAGCGCCGTCAGTCGCGTGCCCATGCGGACCTCGCCGTCCAGATGCGGCAGGAATCCCTGCATCAGCGCCTGGAAGCCGCCGCGCAGCGGATAACCGAAGCGGGCGTTCGGGCCGACGGGCGCAGCCACCGGCCTCAAGGCGCCTTCGATCATCTCGTCGAGATTGGGCATCGGCACGCGCCCGCCGAGCCAGGACGTTTCCATCTCGGTCAGCGGCACCGTCCACAGCTTGAGGTTGTAGGGAACCGCGAAGTGCCGGGCGACGCCGGCGCCCCAGACCTGATGGATGAACTCGTGGAAATTCGCCGGTGCCTGGCGTGCGCTACTCGCCCGCGACGGCGGCGCCATATCTTTCACGTCGCCGGTCGCATCCGGCACCGCGCCATCGGCGCAGCAGTCGCTCGGGGTCCGTTCGCCGTTGTCGTTCGCTGCGGCACGCGAGGCTGCCTGCGGTACCGGCGTCGGCCGCGCCGGGGCGCTGTCGTCCAGCGAACCGAAGCGCGCCTCGATCGCGCCGACGATGCATTCCTTCAACACGTCGGTCGGCAAGCCGTACAGCGCGCCCTGGAACGGGTAGCGCGTATGTACGCCCTTGCTGTAGACCCACGCTTCCCGATCCTGCCAATGGAGATTGTCGCCGAGCAGCGTTTCGTAGAGACGCAACACCTCCGGATCCTTGGAGAACATGATGTGGCCGGCGTAGTCGAAGACGAAGCCCTTGTCCTCGACCGAGCGACACCAGCCGCCCACTTCCGCGTTCGCATCCACCAGCACGCTGCGCTTGCCCAGATGCATCGCCGCGGCCAGACCGGTCGGGCCGGCGCCGACGATCAGGCAGTCCGCCTCGCGGGTGCTCGGGGCGGTCCTCGACGGAAGATCCACCACCTGCCGCCGCGCGAGGTATGCGCGCGCCTGCGGCGTAAGCCCGGCCTCCACGCTCGCGGCCATCGTCGCCAGCATCGATTCCGCGGTGATATCCCACGAAGTGGAGGCCACCAGCGCGCGTTGCGCCGCGTTGCGGGCGATGCGGTCGGGTTCGGATTCGTCGAGGGCGCGCGCGCAGGCGTCGATGAATTCCTGGTGCGACCGACCGATGCGCACGCCTTCGCCGTAGAGGGTTTCGACGTCGCGGATTGCGGTGCTTACCACCGGCTTGTCGGCGCTCATGTATTCGA
>JAYUUH010000167.1:0-5211 GCA_043754745.1 Lysobacter sp. | reverse complement strand
AAGCCGGCTATCAGCACCTGCGGGCTTTCATCGGGGATCACGTCGAACGCGCGCGTGGCGCGTGCCGGCGGGTTCGCATCCAGCAGCCGCGCCACCGCCATCACCAGCAACGGCGTCAGCGCCATCGACACCGCAACGACGGCGACCAGACGGTCGCGCAGGACGTTGTCGAGCAGGCCGGCCTTGGCCGCCTCGCCGAACACCACGAACGCGAACTCGCCGCCCAACGCCAGCACGCCAGCCAACCGGAGCGCTTCGCGCCGCTCCAGGCCGCCCGGATACAGCCCGACCCCGATCAGCAGCACGAACTTGACCGCCATCAGCGCACCCACCAGCGCCGCGATCAGCAGCGGCTCGGCCAGCACCCGCTGCAGGTCGATGCTCATGCCCACGGCCATGAAGAACAGGCCCAGCAGCAGGCCCTTGAACGGATCGATCTGCGATTCGATCTCGTGGCGGTATTCCGAATCCGCCAGCAGCACGCCGGCGAGGAACGCGCCCAGGCCCATGCTCAGGCCGACCAGATGCATCAGCCAGCCCGCGCCGAGCACCGCGAACAGCGCGCTGGCGGTCAGCATCTCGGGCACGCCGATGCGTACGGCCAGACGGAACAGGTGACGCAGCAGATAGCGACCGCCGATCACCAGCGCGACGATGCCCGCGACCGCCTTCAGCACATCCTTCCACACCGGATCGGCGCTGCCGGCGGCGACGCCGAGCAGCGGAATCGCCGCGAGCAGCGGAATCGCGGCCAGATCCTGGAACAGCAAGATCGCGAACGCCAGCCGCCCGTGCGGCGTGTTCATCGCCTTGCGCTCGGACAACAGCTGCAGGCTGACCGCGGTGGACGACAGCGCCAGCGCCAGCCCGACCACCAGCGCGGCCTTCCAGCCCAGCCCGTAGGCCACACCGATCCCGCCCAGCACCGCGCCGCTCAGCGCGACCTGCAGCCCGCCGGCGCCGAACACCGGCCGGCGCATCACCATCAACCGCGCCGGCGACAGCTCCAGGCCGATGACGAACAGCATCATCACCACGCCTATTTCGCTGGCGGCCAGCACCGGCTCCGCATCGCGGATCACTTTCACCCCGAACGGCCCCAGCACCACGCCCGCGGCCAGGTAGCCCAGCACCGCGCCCAAACCGAAACGCTTGAACAGCGGCACGGCGAGCACCGCCGCGAGCAGGAACACCAGCGCCAATTGCAGACCATCACCGTGCATGCGCACCTCCGGCAGGGACAGTAACCGCGCACCGCGCACCCCGCAATCGCGATGCGCGGCCGCAGGCAGGACGGTGCATCCGCATCCCGGCGTTCGCGGTCGTGACATCGCTTGCCGGGCGTCGCAGGAGACCTGATATGGTTCGGACGGTGAGCGAACCGCACGCCAGCACTGTCGATCCCAGTCACGACACGCACCACGACGCGCACCGCGACAGAGGCCGCGATGCGGGCGATGTCACCGCGCTGCTGGTCCGCTGGAAAGCGGGCGATACGAGCGCCCGCGACCAGCTCGCCGCCGCGATCTACGCCCAGCTCAAGCGCATCGCCGCCAACCGGCTGCGCGAACAGGCGCGGCCGGTGGTCGATCCGACCGAACTGGTCCACGAAGCGCTGATGAAGCTGATCCAGAGCCCGATCGATGCCGAAGACCGTCGGCAGTTGTTCAAGATCGCCGCGGCCGCGCTGCGCCATACCCTGATCGATCTGGTGCGGCGCCGCGACGCCGACAAGCGCGGCGCCGGCGAGGTCACCTCGCTGGACGCGCTGCAGATCACCGTCGCCGGGGTGGCTGGCGCCAGCGCGGAGCACTGGCTGGATGTGGAGCACGCGCTGACCGAACTGGAAACATTGGACCCCCGCAAATGCCGGATCGCCGAGCTGGCGCTGATCGTGGGTCTGGAGCAGACGGAGATCGCCGCCACGTTGGGCCTGAGCCTGAGCACGGTCGAACGCGATCTGCGCTTCTCGCGCGCCTGGCTGAAGGCCCGCCTGTCGGGGAATGCACCGCATCGGGAGATCGTCGTTGACTGACGGTGACGGGTCGCGCGCCGCCGCGACGACTTGCAGGTAGGCGGACGCTTCCGCGCCGCGCAGGATCCCTTCCGATGACCGAATCGCTTTCCAGGATCGAAACTCTGTTCCATGCCGCGCTGTCGCTGCCGCCGGAGGCGCGCGCGGCGTGGCTGCGGACGGCCGAGCAGGATCCGACGATCAGCGACACCGTCGACGCCCTGCTGGCCAACGACGACGCGACCGAGAACCCGCTGCGCCCGGCCATGCTCGCGGCGCTGGCCGCGGACGACGCCGGCCCGCAGCGCATCGGCCGCTATCGGCTGATCGGCGAGCTGGGCCAAGGCGGCATGGCCGGCGTATGGCTGGCCGAACGCGACATCGACGGCCGCGCGCAGCGGGTCGCGCTGAAGCGGCTGCACGGCGCCTCCACCGCGGCCCTCCGGCGGCGCGCCGCCCGCGAGCGCGCGCTGCTGGCCGCGCTGAACCATCGCGGCATCGCCGGCCTGATCGATGGCGGCGAAACCGGCGACGGCACGCCCTACTTCGTCATGGAATACGTCGAAGGCGAGCCGCTGTTGCGCTATCTGGCCGAGCGGCGGCCGTCGCAGCCAGAACGGCTGCAGCTGTTCCGGCAGATCTGCCTGGCGATCGAACACGCCCACCAGCGGCTGATCCTTCATCTGGATCTCAAACCCTCGAACGTGCTGGTGCGCGCCGACGGCTCGACCGCGCTGATCGATTTCGGCATCGGCCGGGCGCTCGACGACGGCGACATCGACGGACGCACCGGCGAGCACCGCGGCGAGCGTACCGCCGCGTTCACGCCGATCTACGCCGCGCCGGAGCTGCGCGACGGCCGCGCGCTCACCACCGGCACCGATGTCTACATGGCCGGCCTGCTGCTGGTCGAGATGCTGAGCGACGGCGCGCTGTCGCGCCTCGCGCGCGCCGCGGCGACCGGCGACGCGCGGTGGGACCCGGCGCTGTCGGACCCCGCGATCCGCCGCGCACTCGACGGCGACCTGTCGCGGCTGGTCGCCCGCGCCACCGCGCACGATCCGGACGATCGCTACGCGTCGATCGCGGCGCTGCGCATGGACGTCGAACATTTTCTCGAAGGCCGGATGCTCGCCGCCTCGCGGCAAGCATGGTGGGTGCGCGGCGGGAAGTTTTGCCGACGCAATCGCTGGCCGCTGCTCGGCATGGGTACCGCAGCGCTGCTGGTGGTGGCATTCGTACTGCAATTGTCGGTGGAACGCACGCGGGCGCTGGCCGCGGAAAAGAACGCGCTACTGGCGCAGGACCTGCAGTCCTCGCTGCTGGTGGCGCTGTCGCCGGGTGGCAACCCGCAGGCGCAGGCGCGGATCGAAGCGCTGCTGCAGCGCGAACGCCAGCGGCTGCGCGACAGCGGCGACCCGCGCGCGCTGGATCCGGCGTGGCGCAGCATCGCCTCGATCGTCGCGGTCGCGGAGATCTACGTCGCGATCGGCGACCCGGAGCCGGCCCTGAAATCCGCCGATGAGGCGCTGCGGCTGCTGGCGGAACCACGATCGACGCAGCGGCTGCGCGACGGCCACGACGACGACCTGCTGGCGCGTGCGCATGGCGCGCGCGGTCAGGCGCTGAACGCCCTCGAACGCTACGCGGACGCCGAGCCCGCGTTCGCGCGGATGCGGGCGCTGCGCGAAGGGCATCAGCGCGACAATCCGCAGGCACTGGCGACCGCGCTGCTGCTGCACGGCAAGGCCGCGATCCAATGGCGCGACTTCGCCAAGGCCGAGCGCGCGCTGGCCGATGCGCAGACGCTTGCCGCCACGGCGTCGCCGGGTCCGGATTTCCCGATCGAACTGGCGATCGCGCGGCTGGATGCCGCCAGCGAAAGCGGCGAAGCGTCCGCGCAGGCCGCACAGCGCAGCCAGGCGCTGCTCGCGATGGCCGAAACCCAATTGGAGGCAGCCTCGCCGCTGTGGATCGAAACGTGGCTGGCGATGTCGCGCTGGCGCCAGGTCGAGGGCAAGCCGCAGGCCGCGCTCGCCGATGCGCAGCGGGCGCGCGATCGCGCCCAGCAGCTGTTCGGCGAACGCAGCGTGGTCACCGCCACCATCGACAACAACCTCGGCACGATGCTGATCGACCTCGGCCGTTACCGCGACGCGCTGACGCACTTCGACCGCGCGCGCGCCACGCAGGCGCGCCTGAGCCCGGACAAGGCCGCGGTGCTCGCGTCGATCGATATCAACCGCTGCCGCGCGCACTACCACCTCGGCGACTACGCGCAGGCCGCCTCCAGCGCGCAGGCCGCACTCGATGCGCTACCCGATACCCACGCGGCCTACCGCCGCCTGCGCAACATCGCGTGGTCGAATCTGGCGCGCGCGCGCAGCGAGCTGGGCCAGCATCCGGCGGCGCTGCAGGCCGCGCGGCGGATGCTCTCGGACCCGTGGCTGCGGTCCGCGCCGCCGCTGGAGAACGCGTTCGGCCGGATCAGCATGTTCGTGGTGCTGTTGAACGCCGGCGCGCTGGACGACGCCGGCGCCCTGCTCGACCAGACCACGCCGGTGCTGGAAGCGCAGCTGCCGGCCGGGCATCCGACTTTCATCTACATGGCGCGGCGCCGTGGGCTGCTGGCCGCCGCGCGCGGCCGCTTCGACGAGGCGGACCGCGCCTTCGGCCTCGCTCTGACGCGGATGGACGCCGCCGACGACGACCCGCTGACGCGCGCCGAGATCCAGGCCTCGCGCGCCCACGCCGCCGCCCGCCTGGGCGATCCCGCACGCGCCCGGCGGTTGCTGATGCAGGCGCTGCCGGTGCTGCGCGCGGAGACCTCGACCGACGCCCGGCCGCGGATCGAAGCCGAGGCACTGCTCCGCAGCCTGTCGTCGGACGCGACGGAGGCGTCTTCATCGCGGCGGTGAAGGGTGGCGGCCGCTTTCTGCGACCACGGCTGTAGACACCCGAAAAAAGGCGCTGCCCCCATGATTCGCACATCCGTTCCCGCCCTGCTGCTCTGCCTGACCGCGTCCTGCCTGATCGTCTCCGTTCCGCTGCATGCCGCCGATGTCGACGGCACCCTCGCCCAGAAGAACGGCTGGACCGCGTACCAGACCGGCATCGACCGCACCGCCGCGCAGGTCGACACCAAGTGCGGCGGCCGGCTGCGCGCCGGCTACGACAAAGCCAGCTACCCACGTTTC
>JAYUUH010000166.1:0-15876 GCA_043754745.1 Lysobacter sp. | reverse complement strand
CATGATGCTGCTGATCTCCGCCGGCAATCTGGTGATGGTCTATCTCGGCCTCGAAATGCTGGCATTGTGCTCGTACGCGCTGGTCGCGATCGATCGCGACAAACCGCTGGCTTCGGAAGCGGCGATGAAATACTTCGTGCTCGGCTCGCTGGCGTCGGGCCTGCTGCTGTACGGCATGTCGCTGATCTACGGCGCCACGGGCAGCCTCGATCTGGCCGCCATCCACGCTGCGGCCAGCGCCACGCCGCTTCTGCTTACTGGCATGGTGTTCCTGGTTGCGGGCATCGCCTTCAAATTCGGCGCCGCGCCGTTCCACATGTGGCTGCCGGACGTGTACCACGGTGCGCCGACGCCGATCACCCTGTTCATCGGCGCCGCGCCGAAGCTGGCAGCGTTCGCGATGGCCTACCGTCTGCTGGAAGCCGGCGTCGGCCCGCTCGACGAACAATGGCGCACGCTGCTCTCCGGCCTCGCGGCCCTGTCGCTGGTGGTCGGCAATCTGATCGCCCTTGCGCAGACCAATCTCAAGCGCATGCTGGCCTATTCGACGATTTCGCACGTCGGCTTCCTGTTCATGGGCTTGGCCGGCGGCGGCGCGGTCGGCTATGCGGCCGGCATGTTCTACGCCATCAGCTATGCGGTGATGGCGGCGGCGGCCTTCGGCATCATCGTGGTGTTGTCGCGTCGCGGCTTCGAAGCCGACCGCATCGAAGACTTCAAGGGCTTGAACGCGCGCAGCCCGTGGATGGCTGGTCTGGTGCTGTGCGTGATGGCGTCGCTGGCCGGCGTGCCGCCGTTCCTCGGCTTCTGGTCGAAACTGGCGGTGTTGCGCGCGGCCTGGGAAGGCGGGCAGATCTGGCTGGTGATCGTCGGCATCGTGTTCGCGGTGATCGGCGCGTTCTACTACTTGCGCGTGATCCGCGCGATGTACTTCGACGAACCTGAATCCGTCGAGGGCCGCGAACCGATGGCCCAGCGCGAAGATCTTTCGCTGCGCGTGGTGTTCGCGGTCAACGCGCTGTCGCTGCTGGTGCTGGGTCTGGCTTGGAGCCCGATCATGGCGTGGTGCCAGCAAGCGTTCGCCTGAGCGGCGGCGATGTCCGCAGGCTGATTACTGTCATTCGACGGTTTTGCGCTTGCAACTCATCGCGTCGCCCGTCATAATTCCGCTCCTGATGCGGGGTGGAGCAGTCTGGCAGCTCGTCGGGCTCATAACCCGAAGGTCGCAGGTTCAAATCCTGCCCCCGCTACCAGCTTTTCGAGTTCGTCTACAGCCCTTCACGGGCCGCTGCCGGACAGTCAAGTCGGGCTTGGTCGAAGCATGAGCTGCGCTTCGACGCCGAAATCCAGCGGTATTGGACAAGGGGCCCGCAAGGCCCCTTTTTCATTTCCGGGACATTCATGGCGGACAAGGCCACCGACATCTCGAATCTGCTGTCGCCGACCGTCCAGGCCCTGGGCCTGGAACTGCTCGGCGTCGAGTACCTGCCCTCGCTGGGTGGCGCGACGCTGCGTCTCTACATCGACATTCCATCCGTCGATGGAGACGATGCCGCAGGCGACGTCGAAACCCCGCGCATGGTCGGGATCGAGGATTGCGAAGCGGTCAGCCGCGAAGTGTCGGCGCAGCTCGATATCGAGGATCCGATCAGCGGTAATTACACGCTGGAAGTGTCCTCGCCGGGCGTGGATCGTCCTTTGTTCACCCCGGCGCAGTTCGCGCGCTTCCTCGGCGAGCAGGCCAAGATCGGCCTGAAGCTGCCGCAGGATGGCCGCCGCAGGCTGCAGGGCCGGATCGCCGCAGTCGAGGACGAGCGCATCGATTTCGATATCGATGCGAAACCCGAGCCGCAGCGGGTGTCGATCGCTTTCGACAACATCGAGAAGGCGCGGCTGGTGCCCGACTGGGTGGCGCTGGGTTTCGTCGCGACGAAACCGGGCAAGAAGCCCGCAGGACAGGCCGCGGGGAAACCCTCGGCCAAACCATCCGGCAAGCGGCCAACGAAGAATTGAACGAAACATCCGGTCTCCAACGAAATGCGTAGTTGAAACCACGCACTTGAAAATAACGCACATGAAAGTTTCCAGAGGCGTAACAGAATGAGTAAGGAACTCCTGCTTGTCGTCGACGCGGTCGCCAATGAAAAAGGCGTGCCGGAGTCGGTCATCATCGAAGCCCTCGAGGCGGCGCTGGCGACGGCGGCCAAGAAGCGTTTTCACGAAGAAGACGTGCTGACCCGCGTATCGATCAATCCGAAGGACGGCAGCTACGAGACCTTCCGTCGCTGGGAAGTGGTCGCCGACGACGTGGTGATGGAATCGCCGGATCGCCAGACCCGCATGATGGACGCCATCGATGAAGTCGAAGGCGTCGAAATAGGCGATTACATCGAAGAGCAGATCGAGAACCCCGAATTCGGTCGCATCGCCGCGCAGGCGGCGAAGCAGGTGATCGTGCAGCGCGTGCGCGAGGCCGAGCGCAATCAGGTCGTCGATGCGTGGAAAGACCGCGTCGGGGAACTGGTGACCGGCGTGGTCAAGCGCGTCGAACGCGGCAACGTGTATGTCGATCTTGGCGGCAACGCCGAGGCCTTCATTCCGAAGGACAAAGCGATTCCGCGCGACGTCGTGCGCGCCGGCGACCGCGTTCGCGGCTATCTGTTCGACGTGCGCAACGAGCCGCGTGGCCCGCAGCTGTTCATCAGCCGCGCCGCGCCCGAATTCATGATGGAGCTGTTCAAGCTCGAAGTGCCGGAAGTCGGCCAAGGCCTGGTCGAGATCAAGGCCTGCGCCCGTGATCCGGGCGACCGCGCCAAAATCGCGGTCGTGGCCTACGACACCCGCACCGACCCGATCGGCGCCTGCATCGGCATGCGCGGCTCGCGCGTGCAGGCGGTGTCGAATGAACTCAACGGCGAGCGCGTCGACATCGTGCTGTGGTCGGACAACCCGGCGCAGTTCGTCATAAACGCGATGGCGCCGGCCGAAGTGCAGTCGATCATCGTCGACGAGGACAAGCACTCGATGGATCTGGCGGTCGCCGAAGAGCGTCTGGCCCAGGCGATCGGCAAGGGCGGCCAGAACGTGCGCCTCGCCAGCCGTCTCACCGGTTGGCAGCTGAATGTGATGACCGCCGACCAGGTCCAGGCCAAGAGCGAGGCCGAGCAGACCACCGCCCGTCACCTGTTCATGGAGAAACTCGAAGTCGACGAGGAAATCGCCGGTATCCTTGTGGCAGAAGGCTTCAGCACGGTCGAGGAAATCGCCTATGTGCCGGTCGGCGAACTGCTGGCGGTGGAAGGCTTCGACGAGGATATCGTCGAGGAACTCCGCTCCCGCGCCCGCGATGCCCTGCTCAACGACGCGCTGGCGGTGGAGGAGGAGTTGGACGAACACCAGCCGGCCGACGACCTGCTGGCGCTGGAAGGCATGGACAGCGAGACCGCCTACGCCCTCGCTGGGCATGGTGTCCGCACCGTCGAGGATCTCGGCGAGCTAGCAGCGGACGAAGTGGCTGAATTCGGCATCGACGGTCTGGACGAAGCGCGCGCCGCGACGCTCATCCTGGCCGCCCGCGCCGAAGAAATCGCCCGTCTCGAACGCGAAGGCTAAGCCTCGACGGGATTAGAATCCCCGCCGAACACGTCGTAATTTTCCCGTGTGGGACCGGCCGAAGTGCCGGCCCGCAATTCAGGATACGGATACCGAATGTCGCAGCAAACCACCATCCGCACACTGGCCGAACTGGTGAATACACCGGTCGAAAAGTTGCTGAAGCAGCTGGCAGAAGCCGGCATGACCTTCAGCGGTCCCGACCAGACCGTGACCAGCGCCGAAAAGCTGAAGCTGCTCGGCTTCCTGAAACGGTCGCACGGCAAGAACGAAGCCGCTGCCGAAGATCCGGCCGCGCCCAAGAAGATCACGCTCAATCGCAACCGCAAGCAGGAAATCACGGTCGGCGGCGGCAAGAACCGCCAGACCGTCGATGTCGTGGTGCGCAAGAAAGTGACTTTGGTCAAACACGACGGCGTGCAGAGCCCCGGCGACGAGCGCGCCGAAATCCTGCGCAAGCTCGAAGAGTCGCGCCAGCGCAATCTGGATGAACAGCAGCGTCTCGCCGAAGACGACCGCAAGCGCGCCGAGGACATCGCCGCGCGCAAGCGCGCCGTCGATGAAGCCGCCGCCCGCGTGGCCGCAGAGGCCGTCGCTGCCGTCGCCGCTGCGTCCGGTACCCCCGAAAAGGGCGAGGAAACGACGACTGCCGCACGTCCAGCCAAGACCGGCGGTCACGGCCACGGTCATCCGAAGCCGGTGCGCACCGAGCCGGCCCGCGTCGACGACCGCAATGCGCACAAGAACAAGCCCAACCGCGGCTCGCACGTGATGGTGGCTGAAGTCGAAGACGACGACAGCACCGCGCGTTTCGCCGGCCAGCTGCATCTGAGCCCCACCGAGCGCGAACGTCGTTCGACCGCTCGCTCCAAGCCCAAGGCCAAGCGCCAGCTCGAACAGAGCCGCAGCGGCGGCGGGCAGCACGGTTTCACCCGACCGACAGAGAAAGTGGTGCGCGAAGTCGCTATCGGCGATGCGATCACCGTCTCCGATCTCGCCCAGAAGCTCGCGCTCAAGGGCGGCGACGTGGTCAAGGCGTTGTTCAAGATGGGCGTGATGGCCACCATCACCCAGACCATCGATCACGACACCGCGGCGCTGGTGGTCGAAGAACTCGGCCACAAGCCGGTCCGCGCCGACAGCGGCGACGCCGAAGTCGAGCTGCTGGCGCACATCGAAGACCAGCAGGGCGAGAAGAAATCGCGTCCGCCGGTGGTCACCATCATGGGTCACGTCGACCACGGCAAGACCTCGCTGCTCGACTACATCCGCCGCGCCAAGGTCGCTGCGGGCGAAGCCGGTGGCATCACCCAGCACATCGGCGCGTATCACGTCGAAACGCCTAAGGGCGTGATCAGCTTCCTCGACACCCCGGGCCACGCCGCGTTCACCGCGATGCGCGCCCGCGGCGCCAAGCTCACCGACATCGTGATCCTGGTGGTCGCCGCCGACGACGGCGTGATGCCGCAGACGGTGGAAGCGGTGCAGCATGCGAAAGCGTCCGGTGTGCAACTGGTGGTCGCGGTCAACAAGATCGACAAGTCCGGCGCCGATCCGCTGCGGGTGAAGAACGATTTGCTCGCGCACGGCATCGTGGCCGAAGAGTTCGGCGGCGAGACCCAGTTCATCGAGGTCTCGGCCAAGACCGGCCAAGGCATCGACGATCTGCTCGACGCGATCCTGCTGCAGGCCGAGGTGCTCGAACTCAGGGCGGTGTCCGAAGGCCGCGCCACCGGCGTGGTCATCGAATCCGCGCTCGACAAGGGCCGCGGCCCGGTCGCCACCGTGCTGGTGCAGGAAGGTTCGCTGCAGAAGGGCGATTACCTCGTCTGCGGCGTGCAGTACGGGCGCGTCCGCGCACTGTTCGACGAAACCGGCACCCAGGTGCAGGCAGCGGGTCCATCGATCCCGGTGCAGGTGCTGGGTCTTTCGGGCGTGCCCGATGCTGGCGACGATTTCGTGGTCGTGGCCGACGAGCGCCTCGCTAAGGAAGTCGCTCAGCAGCGCGACACGAAGCGCCGCGAATCGCGACTGGTCGCGCAGGCCGGCAACCGCATGGAAGACATCATGGCCCAGATGGGTCAGGGTGGAACCCAGCTCAGCCTCAACCTCGTGGTCAAGGCCGACGTGCAGGGTTCGGCGGAAGCGCTGCGCCAGGCGCTGGTCGGTCTGTCCAACGACCAGATCCGCATCAACATGATCGTGTCGGGCGTGGGCGGCATCACCGAATCCGACGCCAATTCGGCGCTGGCGGCGAAAGCCACCATCATCGGTTTCAACGTGCGTGCGGACGCTTCGGCGCGCAAGGTCATCGATGCCAACGGTCTGGATCTGCGCTACTTCTCGATCATCTACGACGTCATCGACCAGGTGAAGCAGGTGGCTTCCGGCCTGCTCGGCGTGGAGATCCGCGAAGAAATCATCGGTACCGCACAGGTCCGCGATGTGTTCCGCAGTTCGAAGTTCGGTGCGATCGCCGGTTCGATGGTCATCGAGGGCGTGGTCAAGCGCAACAAGCCGATCCGCGTGCTGCGCGACAACACCGTCATCTTCGAGGGCGAGCTGGAATCGCTGCGCCGCTTCAAGGAGAACGTCGATGAAGTCCGCAACGGCACCGAATGCGGCATCGGCGTGAAGGCCTACAACGACGTGAAGCCGGGCGATCAAATCGAATGCTTCGAACGCATCGAGGTCCAGCGCACGCTCTGAGCGCGCGCCGGGTCCACTGAAGAAGCGAAGAAGCACCGTGAAGAAATCCTTTTACCGAACCGACCGCGTCTCCGCCCAGCTCCGTCGCGAGCTGGGCACGATCGTGCACGCGATGGTGCGCGTGCACGGCCTGCCGTCGGTCAGCGTGTCCGACGTCGAGATCACCCGTGACATGGCCCACGCCAAGGTCTTCGTGACTGCGCTGCAGTCCGAGCGCGCGAAGGAAGCGATGAAGGGCCTGAAAGAACTCACTCCCGAAATCCGCCATGAACTCTCGCGCGCGGTGAAGATGCGCCACACGCCGGAGCTGCATTTCCATTACGACGATTCGGTGGATCGCGGCGAGCGCATCGATCATCTCCTGCGCGATCTGGACACCGACTCGAACGCTGTTTCGAGTCCCGACGCCGACGACGATTCGAGCGACGATACGTAGGATGCGTCCCGGCGCACCCGCTCTTTGGAGCGATCGGTGCTTCATGGGCGCACTCTGCATATCCGCCGATTAAGTCATATCATCCCCCGATGGCGCTGGCCCCCAAGACAATCTTCCGCAAACTCGACGGCATCCTGCTGCTCGACAAGCCGCAGGGGCTCAGCTCGAATCAGGCGCTGCAGCGCGTTCGCCATCTGTTCCGCGCCGACAAGGGCGGACACACCGGCAGCCTCGATCCGCTCGCGACCGGACTGCTGCCGATCTGCTTCGGCGAAGCTACCAAGATCGCCGGCAATCTGCTCGGCGCGCGCAAGGCCTACGACACCGTGGCGCGGCTGGGCATCGTCACCGATACCGACGACGCAGAAGGCCAGCCCCTGCTCGAACGGCCGGTCGCGCGCTACGACATCGGCACCATCGATGTAGCGCTGCGCGACCTGACCGGGCGGATCATGCAGCGCCCGCCGATCTACTCGGCGCTCAAGCGCGGCGGCGAACCGCTGTACGCCAAGGCGCGGCGCGGCGAATCCATCGAGATCGACCCACGGCCGGTCGATGTGCATGCCTTCGAGCTGCTGTCCGAGGCCGACCTGCTCGACGGCGACGCTCCGCAGCTTCGTCTGCACGTCGAATGCGGTTCGGGTACTTACGTGCGCAGCCTCGTGCGCGACCTCGGCGAAGCGCTCGGTTGCGGCGCGCATGTGGCCGAACTGCGGCGACTGTGGGTGGACCCTTTCCGCGACCCGCGGATGTGGACCCTCGAATCGCTGCAGGCATTGGCCGAACGCGGCGCCCACAGCCTCGAAGCCTGCCTGCTGCCGATCGAGGTCGGTCTGGTCGGTTATCGCCGGATCGATCTCACCGAAGACGGCATGCGCCGGTTCGAGCAGGGCCAGCGCTTGCAGCTGAATCATGAAGCGCAGGGCGAGTGCGCGGTGTTCGATCCCGCCGGTCGCGCCCGCGGCCTCGCGAAGATCGACGAAACCGGCAGCCTGAAGCCCGAGCGGGTGTTCCAGCGCCAGGACATCGCCAGGCCATGATGCTTTCCATCTCCAGGAGATCCTGGGCACTGTCTCCGAGGGCGCGCACCGGCTGCATCTAGTGACCCGGGCCTCGGTCGAGGCGATGGACATCCGCATGACGCAGATGGGAGCGGTCACGATGCATCGCACGCCGCAGGATGGCGTCTGGCGTTGAGCGGCTAGTTCGACGGCATGGCGCAGGCCATGCGCAAGGCCGGCGAAGCCAAGCCCGAAGCGCCCGCCATCGCGCCCTGACCGGGTCGTCCGCGACCGAATCCAGGCCTGCGACAAGCGGCCTCCGAGTCTCCGGAAATCGCCCAAGCCCTTGTTCCGACGAGGGGTGGGGGCTACAATTCCGCTGCTGTCCGGGTCGGATTCATGCCGCTACCCGGGCAGCATCCTTTCTGTCATTCCATTCAGGCGGACTCAGCGGTGCGCCGCCCCGGTCATCCCGGGCGTCGTTTCTACCGATCTCGCGTCAAGAGGCCTCACATGTCCATCGATTCAAGCCAAGTCATCGAAACCCACAAGCGCAGCGAGAACGACACCGGTTCACCGGAAGTCCAGGTCGCGCTGCTCACCGCGCGCATCGTGCAGCTCACTGAACACTTCAAGGCGCACAAGCAGGATCACCACAGCCGCCGCGGCTTGCTGATGATGGTCAACCGTCGTCGCAGCCTGCTCGACTACCTGCACCGCAAGGACGCCGTGCGCTACAAGGCCCTGATCGAAAAACTCGGTCTGCGCCGCTGAGTTACAGACCCGCCGCGGTGCAGCAATGCGCCGCGGTTTCGTTTTGGGGTCCATGAGATCCCGTCGCGACACGCAACGCTTCGTAACAATCCATCGCTCCGCAACAACACAACGCTCCGTAACAACGTTCCTGCGATGCGAACGTTCGCATCGCCCGGTCGCATCGAGCGGCCACCCGGTCCGGGGCATGGGCTCCATCCGGTTCATCGATCAAAGATTTTCGAGGACATTCCAACGTGGCAAAAGTGACCAAGCGTTTCCAGTACGGCAAGCACACCGTGGTGCTCGAGACCGGCGAGATCGCCCGCCAGGCCGGCGGTGCGGTGATGGTGTCGGCAGAAGGCACCGTCGTGCTGGTGACGGCCGTCGCCGCGAAGACCGCGCGCGAAGGGCAGGATTTCTTCCCGCTCACCGTCGACTACCAGGAAAAGTTCTACGCCGGCGGCCGTATCCCGGGCGGCTTCTTCAAGCGCGAAGGCCGCCAGACCGAAAAGGAAACGCTGACCTCGCGCCTGATCGATCGTCCGATCCGCCCGCTGTTCCCGGAAGACTTCCGCAATGAAGTCCAGATCATCGCTACCGTGATGTCGCTGAATCCGGAAGTCGATGGCGACATCCTGGCCTTGATCGGCGCGTCCGCCGCGCTGGCCCTGAGCGGCGCCCCGTTCGACGGCCCGATCGGCGCCGCCAAGGTCGGTTACAAGAACGGCCAGTACATCCTCAATCCGAGCACGACCGAACTGGTCGACAGCGACCTGGAACTCGTCGTCGCTGGCACGAAGAACGCCGTGCTCATGGTCGAATCCGAAGCCCGCGAACTGTCCGAAGACGTGATGCTCGGCGCGGTGATGTTCGGCCATCAGCAGATGCAGATCGCGATCGACACGATCAACGAACTCGTCGCCGAAGCCGGCAAGCCGAAGTGGAACTGGCAGGCGCCCGCCAAGAACGACGCTCTGATCGGCGCGATCAAGACCGCGGTCGGCGAGCGTCTCGGCACCGCTTTCCAGGTGCGCGACAAGCTTGAGCGCAAAGACGCGATCTCGGCGCTGAAGAAAGACGTGATGGCCGGCCTCGCCGCGCAGATCGAAGCCAACGGCTGGAACGCTGGTGAAGCCTCGAAGGAATTCGGCGAACTCGAATATCAGACCATGCGCAATTCGGTGCTCAGCACCAAGATCCGCATCGACGGCCGCGCGCTCGACACCGTTCGCGCGATCGCCTCGAAAGTCACGATTCTGCCGCGGGTCCACGGTTCTTCGCTGTTCACCCGCGGCGAAACCCAGGCGATCGTGGCGGTCACCCTCGGTACCGCGCGCGATGGCCAAGTCATCGACGCCGTCGGCGGCGAGTACAAGGAACACTTCCTGTTCCATTACAATTTCCCGCCCTATTCGGTCGGTGAAGCCGGCCGCATGATGGGTCCGAAGCGCCGCGAAATCGGCCACGGCCGCCTCGCCAAGCGCGGCGTGCTCGCGGTCATGCCGACGATGGAAGCTTTCCCGTATACGATCCGCGTAGTGTCGGAAATCACCGAGTCGAACGGCTCGTCCTCGATGGCCTCGGTCTGCGGCAGCTCGCTGGCGCTGATGGATGCCGGCGTGCCGATCAAGGCGCCGGTCGCTGGCATCGCGATGGGCCTGGTGAAGGAAGGCGACGACTTCGTCGTGCTGTCCGACATCCTCGGCGACGAGGATCATCTGGGTGACATGGACTTCAAGGTCGCCGGCACCGAGAAGGGCATTTCCGCCCTGCAGATGGACATCAAGATCCAGGGCATCACCGAAGAAATCATGAAGACCGCGCTGGCCCAGGCCAAGCAGGGTCGTCTGCATATCCTCGGCGAAATGGCGCATGCCATGACCGCGCCGCGCGCGGAACTGTCCGAGTACGCGCCGCGCCTGATCACCATCAAGATCCACCCCGACAAGATCCGTGAAGTGATCGGCAAGGGCGGTTCGGTGATCCAGGCGATCACCAAGGAAACCGGCACTCAGATCGACATCCAGGACGACGGCACCATCACTATCGCGTCGGTCAGCGCCGCTGCCGGCCAGGCCGCCAAGTCGCGTATCGAACAGATCACGTCCGACGTCGAGCCGGGCCGCATCTACGAGGGCAAGGTCGCCAAGCTGATGGATTTCGGTGCGTTCGTCACCATCTCCCCCGGCAAGGACGGTCTGGTCCACGTGTCGCAGATTTCGAACGATCGCGTCGAGAAAGTCAGCGACGTGCTCAAGGAAGGCGACATCGTCAAGGTCAAGGTGCTGGAAGTCGACAAGCAGGGCCGTATCCGCCTGTCGATGAAGGCCGTCGAAGAAGGCGAAGGTCCCTCGAACGACTGATCGCGTTTGCCGGTCGAGCGGTTTTCCGCGCTCGCCACTCGAAGCCCGCCATGCGAATGGCGGGCTTCGTCGTTTGCGGCGTCGAAAGCTGTAGGAGGGCCTTCAGGCCCGATCTCTTGTTGTTCGATCGTTCCGGTCGAATGCGAGGGACATCGGCGATATCGGGGCTCTGGGCTGAAGCCCCTCCTACGAAGACGTCTCCGCTTTGCGCGGGCATCCTGCGGGCTGTGGGAGAATCGGCCGCATGTCATTACGTAGAAGATCACTGCCGATCGTGCTCTGTTTCGCGGCCTTGCAGGCGCAGGCACAAAACGCTCAAAGCCCCGCTGCGAAGCCCGAAGCGACCCCGCAGGCCGTCGACCTCGACACCATCCGCGTGGTCGGCGGGGCCCGATCGTTGCGCGGCTTACCCGGGTCGGTGTCGGTACTCGATGCCGAGGCGCTACGCGAAGGGCAGCGCCAAGTGAATCTCTCCGAGTCCCTGCAGCGCGTACCCGGATTCTCCGCGCTCGACCGGCAGAACTACGCACAGGATCTGCAGATCCAGTCGCGCGGGTTCGGCGCGCGTTCGACCTTCGGAATCCGCGGGATCCGCCTGATCGTCGACGGCATTCCGTCCAGCGCCGCCGACGGGCAGGGGCAGGCGGCCGCGTTTCCGCTGTCTTCGCTCGATCGCATCGAGGTGCTGCGCGGGCCGCTGGCATTGCAATATGGCAATGCTGCGGGCGGCGTGGTTCTGGGCCTGAGCGTACTCGATGCGCCGCCGGGCCCGTCGTTCGACGCTTGGATCGGCAGCGACCGCAGCCGACGCGCGAATCTGCGCGTCGATGGCGGCGACAGCGACGACGCCTGGCGCTGGCGCGCGACGGGTAGCAGCTTCGCCACCGATGGCGCGCGCCCGCACAGCGCGGCGCGTCGTCATCAGTTCAACGCTATCGGCGAATGGTCGCCTCGCGACAGCGAGCGTGTGCGCATGGTCTACAACGGCCTTCGCCAACCGTTGGCACAGGATCCGCTGGGGCTGACGCGCGCAGCGTTCGCGCGCGATCCGGACAGCACCGACGCCGTGGCTTCATCGTTCGATACGCGCAAGACCGTTCGCGAGGATCAGTTCGGCATGGACTGGCGTCGCGAGCGCGCAGGCGACGTCGAGCTGCGGGCCACCGCCTATCGTACGAAACGCGCGGTGGAGCAGTTCCTCGCGGTGCCGGCTTCGGCGCAGGCGGCGCCGGGCAGTGCCGGCGGTGTCATCGACCTGCGCCGCGCGTCCACCGGGATCGACGCCGCGGCGCGCTGGCGCGGCGAACACGGTTCGATCGGGGTGGGCGTGGAAGCCGTGCGCCTCGATGAAGACCGGCGTGGGTTCGAGAATTTCGTCGGCAACCGGCTTGGCGTGCGCGGCCGTTTGCGTCGCGACGAGAACAACCGTGTCGATGCCGTCGATCTGTATGCGTCCGCGGACTACCGTTTCGCCCGGGACTGGACCGCGCTGTCGGGCGTGCGGCGTTCGCGACTGCGCTTCGACAGCGACGACCGTTATGTCGCGAACGGCGACGACAGCGGCGGGACGCGCGACGCGAATACGGCGCTATCGTTTGGCGTGGTCCGCGCCTTCGCGCGCGGAGAAGCCTATGCGAGCTACGGCCGCGGCTTCGAAACGCCGACGCTGAACGAGACGGCGTATCGTCCCGACGGCGCGGCCGGATTCAATCGCGATCTCGAGGTATCCCGCAACCGGGCCTACGAACTTGGCCTGCGCTGGCGATCCGCCGGTGCGTCGCAGCGGATCGAGGTGGCGCTGTATCGCGTGGACGGCGAAGACGAGATCGTGCCTGCGCTCAACCGCGGCGGGCGCGCGAGTTTCGCCAACGCCGGCGCCACCCGCCGCGAGGGCATCGAATTCGGCGCGTCCGGCGATCTCGGCGCGCAGTGGCGCTATGCCGTCGCCGCGAGCTGGATCGACGCGCGTTTCGTCGAGAGGTTCGCATTCGTCGCCCAGAACCAGACCCGCATCGTCGCTGCCGGCAACCGCATTCCCGGCGTACCGCGCAGCGATGCGTTCGCGGAACTCGAATGGCGTTCGGACGGCGGCCGCTGGTCGAGTGCGCTGGAGTCGCGAATCGTCGGCGCCATCGCAGTGGACGACCGCAACACCGATGCCGCCGAGCGCCACGCGCGGCTCGCATGGCGCGGGCAGTGGCGCGCGCGGGACAGCGGCTGGCATGCGTTCTGGCGCATCGACAATCTGTTCGATCGCCGTTACGCCGGTTCGGTGATCGTCAACGAAGCCAACGGCCGGTACTTCGAGCCGGGCGCCGGACGTGGTTTCAGCCTGGGTCTGGGCTGGACGGGGCGGCGTTGAGCCGTCCCGTCCCAATACCAGGTTGCGCCAAAACGCTTACGACAGCCCGATCGCCGCCAACAAGCGCCTGAACCAGTTGTCCTGGTCGCGCTGGCGCGCCCGGACCGCGCGCGAGCTTTCGCCCAGGGATTCGCCGAACGCCGGCTGGGGGTTCGCGGGCAGATTCGCCATGATCTGGGTCTGCCCGGTGGCCACGTACTGCGGTGCGATGTCGGTGCCCTGGAAGATGCCCAACGGCGTGTAGCCACTGTAGCCCGGGAAGACATTGCCGAGCTTGTTGTTGCCCATGCGCCGGATCATCAGTTCGGAAAACACCCGGCGGAAATCGGTGGTCACCGGCACGTCGCCGAAGTAGGGCGACAACACCTGCGGGTCCAGGCCCAGCCACTGCCCGTAGAAGTTGCGACCGTTGACCGGGCCGCCCAGCACCAGCAGCGGATTGCCGTAGCCGTGGTCGGTGCCGCCGCTGCCGTTCTGGCGCACGCGGCGACCGAATTCCGACTGCACGATCACGGTCACGCGCGCGGCTTCGCCGCCGGCGTTGAGATCGTTGTAGAACGCGGTCAGGGCTTCCGACAGCTCGACGATCTTGTTCTGGTAGAAATGGTAACCACTGCCGGCCGTGCCCTGGCCGTCGTGTGTGTCCCAGCCGCCGAGATCGACCGTGGCGAAACGCAGGCCGAGGTTGAAGCGCACCGACTGTGCGACCGTCCACAGCTGGCGTGCGAAGTTGGTGGTGGGCCAACCGGCGGGGAGCGTCGAGGTATAGGCCTGCGCGCCGATCACGCGCAGCGCAGCGTCGGCCCGCTGACCGCCGGTTTCCACGCCCGTCTGGCCCGCCCACATCGAGGCGAGCGTCTCGTTGAGACCGTTGGTGCCCGCGGGCATGCCGCTGCGGAACTGCTGCCACTGGTAGGCGCCGCTGTTGAGCGAGAAATCGGTCGGGCTGGGCATCGACAGCGCCTGGATCGAGCCGAGCAGGTTCGCCGGCTGACGGCTGTTCACGGCGACCACCGGCAGGACCGGGCTCCCGACAACGCCGGGCTGGGTGTTCCAGGCGCGGGTCAGCCAGCCGGTGCCGGTGCCCTGCTGCCCGGGTGTCCCCAGATCGCAGTACAGCTGGGCGTCGAAATGGCTGCGGGTGACGGTAGTCGGCATGCCACAACTGTGGACGATGGCCAGCTTGCCGGCGTCCCAGAGACCTTTCAGGCCCGTGGCCGACGGATGCAGGCCGAAACCGGTGGCGGTGCCGTTCGCGAGCGTCAGCGGCAGCGCGCCGTACGTGCCGGAAACGGCGATATTGAGCGACGGCCGCGCTTCTTCGTAATAGGTGCGGTCGTTGCCGGCGATCGGCGGAACGAGGTTCAGACCGTCCATGCCGCCGCGCAGGAACACCAGGACCACGGTGTCGTAACTGTTGACCGCAGCCTGGGCGTCGCTGGAGAACAGCAGGCCCGGGCCGGCGGCGCCGACGGCGGCGGTGGCGCAGGCGCCCTTCAGGAATTCGCGGCGGTCGATGTGGAGATCGGACATGGTTCAGAGCCTGTTGTTGGTCTCCCCATGTTCCGCGCTGACCCGGCAGGGGCACGGAGCAAGGAGGAGTGAGGGAATGGATGTCGATCCATGACCAAGCGAGGACGCGTCGCCGCATCCCTGCCGGGGCAGCCCTGCGGGTTGTGCCGCAGAGCGGCCCTGACGCCCGCGCGCCGCTTGGTCAGACCGCCTGTCTGGCGCTGCGCGCCGCGCGGACACCCGAACCGCTCTGCGGCACGACGCGGAATATGGGGAGACCATCAACAGGCTCTCCCTTCAGCGGCTCATGAATTCGGGGGACATCAGGATGAGTGCGACCATGCTGCGCAGTCGCTGCTGGTTGTAGTGCGTTTTCGGATTGCCGGCGGACCAGGTATCGGTGTCGGCGATGACCTCGGTAGCCGCGCCGTTCTGGGCCATGAATGCGACCAGCGTCTGCCGCCGGGATGCGGCCGGGATGTAACCGAGCACGCGCTGGCACCAGAAGTCGACGAGATTGTTCGCGGTCCAACTGGCCACGCCGGTGCGCGTGGTCGCCAGGATCGGCGCCATCGGCACGCTGGCCTCGCTGGTTTCGCTGATCCAGTTCAGCAGCTTCCACGTCATTGCGTAGCTGTTGGACCCGGACCATGCGACGCCGATGTCGGGATAGCCGTTCGGCGCCGGCCATTCGTAGGGCGAGTTGCCGGTGGAGGCCAGGCGCCAGAACATTTCATCGCTTTTCCCGTCGGCGGGGCGCGGGGTCCAGTCCGAGCCCAGCGCGCGCAGCGCTGCGGCGATCGTTTCGAACGGACGGCGGTTCTTCTGTCCCCAGCTGTGGATGAAAGCGTTGGACAGCAGAATATGCCGCAACGTCAGCGCGATCTGGTTCGGGCTTTGCCAGTTCTGCCGGAAGATCGCCGCGGCGCTGTCGACCAGCGTCTGGTCGGGCTTGTCGGAGACGAAGCGCCGGATCATTTTCCGGCAGATGAATTTGGCCACGCGCGGATGGCTGGCGATGCGGTCGAGGATGTCGCTACCGTCCTTCATCGCCGGCTGTTCCGGGTTAAGGAACCTGCCGAGATCGCCGTTTTCGTTGTCTTTGCCGAGGTGGGCGATCTGGCC
>JAYUUH010000165.1:0-5226 GCA_043754745.1 Lysobacter sp. | reverse complement strand
CAGAAGCCGACCCTGGTGATGGCGCACAACAAAACCCTGGCGGCACAGCTATACGGCGAGTTCAAGGCGTTCTTCCCGAACAACGCGGTCGAATACTTCGTCAGTTATTACGACTATTACCAGCCGGAGGCTTATATCCCCTCCAGCGACACCTTCATCGAGAAGGACAGCTCGATCAACGAGCACATCGAACAGATGCGGCTGTCGGCGACCAAGGCGCTGCTGGAGCGGCGCGACGCGATCATCGTGTGCACGGTCTCTGCGATCTACGGTCTCGGCGACCCCAACGAATACTTCAAGATGGTGCTGCACATGGTGCGCGGCGAGCGCATCGACCAGCGCGAATTGATCGGCCGCCTCACCAACATGCAGTACCAGCGCAACGACACCGAACTGCGGCGCGGCACCTATCGCGTCCGCGGCGAAGTGATCGACGTGCATCCGGCGGAGTCCGATGTCGAAGCCCTGCGCATCGAACTGTTCGACGGCGAGATCGAACAGCTGACGGTGTTCGATCCGCTGACCGGGGAAAGCATCCGCAAGCTGCCGCGCTACACCATCTATCCGAAATCGCACTACGTCACCACGCGGCGCACGGTGCTGGATGCGATCGAAGCGATCAAGCTGGAACTGCCCGAGCGGCTGGAGCAGTTCTACAGCCAGAACAAACTGGTCGAAGCCCAGCGGCTGGCGCAGCGCGTGCAGTACGACATCGAGATGATGGCGGAGGTCGGTTTCTGCACCGGCATCGAGAATTACTCGCGGCATCTCACCGGGCGCATGCCCAACGAAGCGCCGCCG
Source organism: Lysobacter sp. (assembly GCA_043754745.1). Lineage (GTDB taxonomy): Bacteria > Pseudomonadota > Gammaproteobacteria > Xanthomonadales > Xanthomonadaceae > Lysobacter_I. The sequence continues at coordinate 4,425 of JAYUUH010000165.1, read as the reverse complement.
TGCCTGTACGACTATCTGCCGCCGGACGCGCTGCTGGTGATCGACGAGTCGCACGTCACCGTGCCGCAGATCGGCGCGATGTACAAAGGCGACCGCGCGCGCAAGGAAACGCTGGTGGAATTCGGGTTCCGGCTGCCGTCGGCGCTGGACAACCGGCCGCTGCGCTTCGAAGAGTGGGAAGCGCGTTCGCCGCGCACCATTTTCGTGTCCGCCACGCCGCGCGATTACGAGATCGAGAAATCGCAGGGGCAGGTGGTCGAACTGGTCGTGCGCCCCACCGGCCTGATCGACCCGGAAGTGGAGATCCGTCCGGTCGGCACCCAGGTCGACGATCTGCTGGGCGAAATCACCGAACGTGTGGCGATGGGCGACCGCGTGCTGGTGACCACGCTGACCAAGCGCATGTCCGAGAACCTCACCGAATATCTCGGCGACCACGGCGTCCGCGTGCGCTATCTGCATTCCGACATCGAGACCGTCGAGCGCGTCGAGATCATCCGCGACCTGCGCCTGGGCGTCTTCGACGTGCTGGTCGGCATCAATCTGCTGCGCGAAGGCCTGGACATGCCGGAAGTGTCGCTGGTGGCGATCCTCGACGCCGACAAGGAAGGTTTCCTGCGTTCGGCCGGCTCGCTGATCCAGACGATCGGCCGCGCCGCGCGCAACGTGCGCGGCAAGGCGATCCTGTACGCGGACGTGGTGACGCGCTCGATGAAGGCGGCGCTGGACGAGACCGCGCGGCGCCGTGAGAAACAGCTGGAATACAACGCCGAACACGGCATCGTGCCGACCTCGATCGTGCGCCAGATCATGGATGTGATGGAGGGCGCGCGCAGCGAGCAGGCGCCGGGTGAACGACGCGGTCGCGGCAAGACCCAGCGCGTGGCCGAGCCGGTCGAAGACTACGCCGCGATGCCGCCCGCGAAAGTGACGGCGCGGCTCGCAGCGCTGGAGCAGACGATGTACCAGCACGCGCGCAATCTGGAGTTCGAAGAGGCCGCGCAGGTGCGCGACGAAATCCGAAAGCTGAAGGAAGCGAGCCTGGGATGAGCGCAGCGACGCCGGGTTCGGGGTTTCCGCGCCTCGGCTGGCTGGGCGCGCTGTGGCTGCTGATCTATCTGCCGGCGTACCAGTCGGCTTACGGCCCGCGCAACTTCCTGTTCCTGTGCAATATCGGCGTGATCCTGACCGCGGTCGGGCTGATCGCTCGCAACCGGCTGCTGTTGTCCAGCCAGGCCATCGCCGCACCGGTCATCGCGCTGGTCTGGGCGCTGGATGTCGGATGGAAACTCGCCACCGGCGATTTCCTGTTCGGCGGCGCATCCTACATGTGGGATGCGGGTTATCCGCTGTTCGCGCGGCTGCTGTCGCTGTACCACGTCGCTTGGCCGCTGCTGCTGTGGTACGTGCTGCGGCGCATCGGCTACGACCCGCGCGGCTGGCCGCTGCAGGCGGGCATCGCGGCGCTGGCCCTCGTCGCCGGCCGGCTGCTGGCCCCGGCTGCGGAGAACATCAACTTCGCCTGGACCGATCCGTTCTTCGGCCGTCAGTTCGGTCCCGCTGCGCTGCATCTGGCGTTCTGCTGGGCACTGCTGTCCGGCATCGCCTACGGCGCCACCCACTGGCTGCTGCGACGGGCGTTTCTTGTCGGGGCGGGCGAAGATGTGGCGAAACATGGTTCCGTCCCGCGACGGCAGGTGTTACGATAGCGGCCCTTTCGGGTTGGCGGTAAAGACTCGACGGGCGGTTAGCTCAGCGGTAGAGCACTACCTTGACATGGTAGGGGTCACAGGTTCGAACCCTGTACCGCCCACCAATAAAAACAAGGGCTTAGCCCTTTTATTGCTGGCGCGAAACAAGCGTTACGGAAAATACGGAAAGCCGCCCCTTCAAACGGGTGGCTTTCTGCTTTTTTGGCTCCGGCAGTTCTGTGCTTTCACCGGATGCTTATCTGATCTGACAGAACCATTTTTTCACCGAAGCCTGGAATGGCTCATCATCCGGCAACAGGCTTGAGCGAGTCTATGCAAGTACGCACCGGGCTAGGGCTGGAAGATCAGGAGTGACTATGGATCGATATCAAAGAGAAAGAAAATTTTTCGTTTTGTATGATCAACTGATCATGACGCGAAGATTGGGATTTGCATCGACTGCTATTTCTGCGCTTGAGGAATTCGAAAAGGAATCGATGGCCAAAGCCAGAAAATGTCTTTCGCTCACGATAAACGATTCCTTGGAAGACACCGCGGAATGGCCTCTCGACGCGGTACGCGAGTTCGACAGAATCCTTGAGCAGAACGGTGCCGCCACCCTCACGGAGCTGCGCATGAAGCACTCCGGAAAGTATCAGAGCGTGCTGAAAAGAGGAAAGATACGCGGCGAGGTCGAGTATTACCTCATCAAGGGAATAGTAGACGGCATGCGGGAACATGTTCCCGAAAACGAATTACCGTTGTTGGATGCCATGCTGGTCGAATACGAAAGGAAGGTTGTTGAAAATGTGAAGACTTCGAAAGCATGAAGCGCAAAAAAGAGGCCACCCTGCGGTGGCCTTTTCGATTTCCGATGTCGTGTGCCGATCACCCCGCCGAAGCCTGCGGCGTGAACGGCACCGGATGCGCGAGCGGATCCTTGCCGTCGCTGGTGCGCATGGCCGCCGGTTTGCGCAGCACCACCCACAGGCACAGGCCCAAGGCGATGATCTGGCTGATGCCGGAGACGACGAAGCGGTCCATGCCGTCGTCCAGCGGGGTTCCGGTGAAGGGCACCACGGTCGACAGCGCCACCCACATCAGCACGAACAGGAAAGTGCGGCCGCCGGTGGCCACGCTGCCCGCGGCGACCAGACTCCAGATCCACAGCGGTGCGAACAGGCCGGTGTGATCCGGCAGGAACGGGCTGCGGAACGAGGCCAGCGCCAGCAGGGCCAGCCAGGTCGCGGCCAGTTCCAGTCGCGACATGCGCGGCGCGCGCAGCGCCGAGAAGATCGTCAACACCACCACGACCACAGTCCACGCCCACGAGATCTGCTGGCTCAGCGCGCGGGTCATGCCCGGCACCTGCAGTGCGTTGAGCTTGTAGACGATGCCGGGAACGGAATCGTTGATTGCGGTGACGAAACCGAGTTCCTTGATCTCGAGGAAGCCCCAGGCTTCGCCGCTGGCCATGCGCGGCAACTGGTATTCGAACAGCGCGCGGAAGGGTTCTTCACCGATCCAGATGAAAGCGATGATGGTGTAGAGCAGCGAAAAGCCGAGCGTCCAGCCCAGCGCTTTCCAGCGACGGGTGGCGATCAGATAGATGCCGAGGATGCCCGGGAACAGCTTGAACACCGCGAAACCGAACAGCGCGCCGCCCAGCACCGGCCGGTCGCGCCAGAACAGCGCCATCGCGACCACCGAGAGCGAGATCGCGGTCAGCTGGAAGTTGCCGAGCTGCAGCGTGAGCAGCACCGGCGATGCGATCCACACCGCCGGAATCAGTAATGCGATGCGACGACCCGGCTGGCCGCCGATCCATACGCTCAGCGCGATCATGCAGGCCAACAGCGCGCCTCCCTCGACGGTGAACCACAGTGCGCGCAACTGCTCGAAATCGCCGCCGAAGGCCACGCCGATCAGCGGCAGCAGCAGGAATTGCGGCAGGTACATGAACTCGTCGAAGCGGAAGATGCCGGCGGTTTTGCCGTGGTAATGCTGCAGATCGTAGAGATTGGGCACGCCTTCCTGGGCGAGCTTGGCCGCCTGCCAATAGCCGGAATAGCAGCTGTGGCCGATGTAGAACGGGTCGAAGCCGAACGCCGACAGCGGCGCGAGCGTCGGGTCGGCCATGAACAGCGCCACGCCCGCTGTGCGTGCGAGTGCGGCGAGCATCAGCAGCGCCCACAGCGCCGACACCGCCGGTCTGCGGCTGCGGATGCCGTCCCATTCGCGCGGCAGGCGCTTTGCCGTCCACAGCGCCAGCGGCACGCTTGCGAGCACCGCGAGCACGGCCGCCAGCGGCAGCGGCGCATGCAGCGCCGCGATCGCGGTGAAGAGCAGCATCGCCGTCAGCAGAGACAGCAGTCCTGCGGCGATCCATCGTTCGACGGAGGGATGAGGGATGGCGGTCATGATCGCGGAACTCCTTGTTGCGTATCCGGCAGGGTTGCGTGTCCGGGAGAAAAGGTCGATACGGCGTGCGGCGGTGGATGCATCAGGCGTCGAGGCCTTCGACGCGCCCCGAAAACAGGAAACGGTCGAGTTCGCGGAAGTCGTCGAACACCACGTCGGCTTCCGGTTCGCTGCGGCTGCGCGCGGGATGATCGGTGCGCAGCAGCGTGGTCATGCCGAATGCGCGCGCGCCTTCCACGTCGCAGCGTGGGCTGTCGCCGACCATCCAGATGTCTTCCGGCGCCACGCCGAGTTTCGCGATCGCCAGCCGGAA
>JAYUUH010000164.1:0-5238 GCA_043754745.1 Lysobacter sp. | reverse complement strand
CCGGCACGGACTTCACTCAACATCGCCTCGATCATTTCGCGGTAGCTATCGGTACGGCGTTTGCCCTCGGCGTAATACGGCTGGAGGCTGCGCATGTCCGGCCGCATCTCCTGCAACCACAGTTCGACGATGGCGTCCGACACTAAACCGAACACGACATCCGCCTGTTCGATTTCACTGCGCGAGCGCGGACTGAGGTGGGCGCCAAGCATCATGCCCAAGCCAATCGCGGTATAGGTACCTTTCGCGGGCTCCATTGAGATTCCGTTATTCAAAAGAAATACTGATGGTATTGGCTGGATGCCCCTACGGCAAGCGAGACACCCATACACTCGCCGTCATTCGCCATTCTAGGGAGCAATTGGGCGTATCGACATCGAATTGCTCGAAACCAAGGTGCTCGCCCAAACGGCGGACATCGAGATTGCCTGCAGCATGCCGGGCGATTACTTCGTCCATACCCAGTTTCCATTGCTGCAACAGCACTCCATCAATGACACGCCTAATCACCTGTAGCCCAACACCTGTGCGCTGTGCTTGCGGCAGCAGCATCAGCCCTAACTCGCCACGAGTGGATACTGCAGCATCCCGCACCAGCGCCGCCAGCCCAAGCAACTGGCCTGTACGCCGGTGCGAAAGATGCCAATAGCGCGCTCGCACCACTGGATTGGCGTTGTGCTTCCGCGCTTTGTCGAAGACAGCCGTGGCATCGCCAACACTCATCGTCGCTGCGATATGCCGCATCACTGTAGCGTCGGCATATAGACCCAGATATAGATCGATATCACCATCGCCCACCAAACGCCCGCTGACGCGGGGCGTCTCGAAGCGCCAGTCGATCGCGGGAGCGGCAGGGGCGTCCATCGCGCTCACAGGAAACTCGCGTATCCATCCAGCGCCAAGCGTTGAATGTCCGGGACACGACAGCCGGGCGCGGGGTGGCCCACCACCAGCAGCAGATAAGCCATTTCGTTCTTCGGCCGCTGCATGATCTCGTTGAGGAAGCCCATCGGACTGGGGGTGTGGGTCAAGGTGGCGAGACCGGCGCGATGCAGTGCGGCGATCAGCATGCCGCTGGCGATGCCAACCGATTCGTGGGGGTAATAGCGCTTCACCTTGTCGCCGTCGGCATCGAAGGCGAAGCGTTCGTAGAAAATGCCGATCAGCCATGGCGCGGTGTCGAGGAAGGGCTTGTCGGCATCGGTGCCGAACGGCGCCAGCGCTTCGAGCCATTCTTCCGGCGCACGATGACTGTAGAACTCGCGCTCTTCGGCCTCGGCGGCTTCGCGGATGCGGTGTTTGATGCCAGCATCCTGCACCGCGACGAAGCGCCACGGCTGCTGGTTCGCGCCGCTGGGCGCGGTGCCTGCGGCGCGCAGACAGTGTTCGATCACCGCGCGCGGTACCGGCGTGGAAGCGTACTCGCGGACGGTGCGGCGACGGGCGAGTTCGTCGGCGAAATCGCGGGCCGCAGCAATGCGCGCTTCGTCGGAAAGCGGCCGCATCGGCGGCAAAGGAACGGTCTGGTGGTCCTGCATCGTTCGAATCCTGGCCGTGAACCGGAAGGACGCAGCGCGCCCGGCCGGCGGAACCATAACAGGCCGCGACCGGTTGAGCGCGCCGCGGCGGCTGACTACACTCGTCGGCTGCGCGCGAGCGCCGTCCTGGCCGGGGGCCGCCATGCATCCATTGTTCCTGCTGTCGTTGGTCCTGCAGATCGGCTGTGCCGTGCATGCGGTGCGTACCCACCGTCCCAGCTACTGGCTGTTCGTGCTGCTGGCGGGGTCCTACATCGGCGTCGCCGTTTACGTGATCGCCGAAGTGCTGCCGGGCCTGCGCCACAGCCGCGCCGCGCGGCAGGCGCTGCGCAACGCGCACGATCGCATCGACCCGGAGCGTCGCAAGCGCGAAGCCACGCGCCAGCTCGATGTCGCCGACACGCTCGACAATCGCCGGCGCCTGGCCCGGGAAAGCTTCAACAGCGGCGACTACCAGCAGGCGGCGGAGTTGTACCGCTCCGGCCTGCGCGGCCTTTACGAAACCGATCCGGAACTGATGCTCGGTCTCGCCCGCTCCCAGTTCGCGCTGAACCTGCACGCCGAAGCCCGGCAGACCCTGGACGCGCTGATCGCGGCCAACCCGGACTTCCGCTCCAGCGAGGGCCATCTGTTGTATGCACGCTGCCTCGAAGCGCTGGGCGACACCGCTGCGGCCGTCCACGAGTACGAGGCGCTGGTGGAAAGCTTCCTCGGCGAGGAGGCGCGGGTGCGGTTCGGTCTGCTGCTCAAGCGCGAGGGCCGCGCAGCGCAGGCGGCGGACGTGTTCAACACGGTCCTCAAGCGTTCGCGGGTCGCGCCCAACTACTACCAGCGCGAACAGCGCGAATGGATCGAAATCGCGAGTCGCGAAAGCGCTCAGCCCGCGGGCTGAGCAAGCGCGCGCGCGCGACCGTGTCCGGCCCGCTACCGTTTAGCATGACGACATGTCCTCGGCCGCCGCCATTCGTATGATTCCTCCTGCAACGGCCCCATCCGCAGGCACGCCCGGAGCCTCGACGCAAACGCTTTCTTCCGTGCTGGTCGCTTTCAGTGGCGGACTGGATTCCAGCGTCCTGCTCCATCTGCTGGCCCACGATCCGGCGATGCTCGACCGCGGGCTGCGCGCGCTCCACGTTCATCACGGCCTGCATGCCCGCGCCGACGCGTGGGCCGAGCACTGCGCCGAACGCTGCCGGGCATGGGGTATCGCACTCGATGTGGTGAAGGTCGAAGTGCGCCACGACAGCGGGCACGGCCCGGAAGCCGCGGCGCGCCAGGCACGCCGGCGGGCGTTCGCGGAGGCGCTCCGCAGCGGCGAAACGCTCGCGCTGGCGCAGCATCGCAACGATCAGGCCGAAACCTTTCTGCTGCGCGCGCTGCGCGCGTCCGGGCCGGATGGCCTGGCGTCGATGCGCCCCTGGCAGCGCTTCGCCGGCGGCTGGATGTGGCGCCCGTTGCTCGACACACCGCGCGACGCGCTCGCGGACTATGCGGCGCACCATGGCCTGCACTGGACCGAAGATCCGAGCAACGCCGACACCGCGCTGGACCGCAATTTCCTGCGCCACCGCGTGCTGCCGCTACTGCGCGAACGGTGGGCGCATGCCGATGCCGCCTTCGCGCGCAGCGCGGCGCTGGCCGCGGACGCCAGCGGGCTGCTCACGGCGCAGGATGAAACGCTGCTGGCATCGGTGCGCGGGGATCGCAGCGACGGCGCGCTGTCTGTATCGGCATTGCGCGCACTGCCCCTCGGACAGCGCGCGCGCGTGCTGCGGCACTGGGTGGCTACGCTCGGCTGGCCGCCGCTGCCGGCGGAAGGCGTTGCGCGGATCGAAGCCGATCTGCTGGGCTCCGGTGCCAAGGGAGCCGACGACGACGCACGCACGCCACGTTTCGCGTGGCGCAGCGTGGAGATCCGCCGCTGGCGCGATGCGCTGCACGCGATCGACACCGCCCGCGGACTCCCGGCGGCGTGGTCATCCCCGTGGAACGGTCGCGAACCACTGGCCTTGCCCAATGGCGACACCTTGGCGCTGCAGGGCGCAGAAGCTTTTGAAGCGCCGCTGCTGGCGCATGCGCGACGCGGCGGCGAACGGATCTTGCTGCCCGGGCGCGGCCAACATCACAAGCTCAAACATGTTCTGCAGGCCGCCGGCATCGCCCCCTGGGAACGCGCGCGGATGCCGCTGCTGAGCGGAGAGGACGGCACGCTGTTCACCGCGGGCGACAGCATCCTTTCCGCCGACTTCGCGCATTGGCTGGAATCGCGGAATGCGCGGCTGGTGTGGAACTGCCGATGATCACAATCCGCACCGCAGCCCCTGTCGGCTGAAAGAGCGAAGGCTTACACTCCCTGCATGGCCCGAAAGACCGCATCCGATACCGCAGATACCGCCCCCGGCGCATCGCCCGTGGCCGACTTCGAACAGTCGCTCGACGCGCTCGAGCATCTGGTCGAGAAGATGGAACTGGGGCAGATGAGCCTGGAAGATTCGCTCGCCGCCTACGAACGCGGCGTCGGTCTCTATCGCCGCTGCCAGCAGGCGCTGGAGCAGGCAGAGCTGCGCGTGCGCCTGCTCAGCGACCCCGAACAGCCCGACAGCGCCGAGCCCTTCAGCGATACCGCCAACGACAATGGTTGATCCGCTACCGGCGGATCGCATTGCGAACCACGCCGAAATTTTCGCCCGTTGGCGACAACGCGTCGACGACGCGCTCGATCATGCATTGACCCACCGCACCTTGCCGGATTCGCGGCTACAGACGGCGATGCGCCATGCCGCGCTGCTCGGCGGCAAACGCATGCGTCCGCTGCTGGTCTACGCCACCGGCGACCTGTTCGCGGCCGACATCGCCGCACTGGACGCGCCGGCGACGGCGATCGAATGCATCCATGCCTATTCCTTGGTCCACGACGATCTTCCGGCGATGGACGACGACGCCCTGCGCCGGGGCCAGCCGACGGTGCATGTGGCCTTCGACGAAGCCACTGCGATCCTCGCCGGCGATGCGTTGCAGTCGCTGGCGTTCCAGCAGTTGGCCGAAGCGCCGCTGCCGGCCGAAGCGCGCATCGCGATGGTGCGCGAACTGGCGACCGCCAGCGGCGCGGCGGGCATGTGCGGCGGACAGGCCTTCGATATCGACGCCACCGGTCGCGGCGGCGAGATCTCGCTGGGCGAACTGGAACAATTGCACGCATTGAAGACCGGGGCGCTGCTGCGCTGCGCGGTGCGATTGGGCGCGATCGCCGGCAACCCCGACCGCGACGCCCATGCTGCGCTCGACAGTTACGCCGAAGCGCTGGGGCTGGCGTTCCAGATCCGCGACGATCTGCTCGACATCGAAGGCGACAGCGCGACCTTGGGCAAGACCGCCGGCAAGGATCTGGCGCAGAACAAGGCGACCTTTCCGGCCCTACTGGGTCTGGATGCATCCCGCGCGAAACTCGCCGAACTCGCCGATGTCATGCGCGCGGCGCTGGGTCCGTTCGGCGATCGCGCCGACCTGCTCGCCGCATTGGCGAGACAGGTCGTCGAACGCGACCGGTGATGCTGTTGTCGTAGAGCAGGCTTTCAGCCCGCTAGACCTCTCCGGAAACGGGGTAGCGGGCTGAAGCCCGCTCTACGCCCGCTCTACGGACACGTCAGAACAGCCGGATCGTCAGCGGATAACGATACGTTTCGCCGTCGTAGGCCTTGAC
>JAYUUH010000163.1:0-1789 GCA_043754745.1 Lysobacter sp. | reverse complement strand
TCTGACATGGAACTGTTGCTGACCAATCTCACCTCGGCGGTGGTGCTGGCGTTCGCGCTCGGGCTGTTTGCCCGCGCTGTCCGCAGCGACCTCGTCATTCCCGATCAGATCCAGACCTATCTTTCGATCTTCCTGCTGCTGGCGATCGGACTGAAAGGCGGCGTCGCCCTGCGCGGCCAGGAACCGTCCACGCTCGCCCTGCTGCTGGGCATGACCCTGGCCGCAGGCGCCGCCACGGCATTCAGCGCGTTCTGGTTCGCGAAATGGTTTCTCGGCGATGTGCGTCGCGAGGCCGCCGCGATGGCCGCGCACTACGGCTCGGTATCGGCGGTGACGTTCATCGCCGCCAATCAGTTCGCCGAACGCAGCGGCAATGCACCCGAAGGCGTGCTGGTGGCGCTGCTGGTGGCATTGGAAGTGCCGGCCCTGTTGATCGGCCTGGCGCTCGGCCGCAGCACGCAGACCGACGCCGCCAGTCATCACCCCCTGCGCGAGGTCTTCACCGGCAAGACCTCGATCCTGCTTCTGGGTGGGCTGGCCATCGGCGCGATCTCCGGCCCCGACGGCATCAAGAAAGTCGATGCGATGTATTTCGCGCTGTTCCAGGGAGTGCTGATGTTGTTCATGCTGGACATGGGGATGATCGCCGCGAGTCGCTTGGCAGAACTGCGTCGCGGCTGGCTGCGCCTTGCCGCATTCGCCACGATCGTGCCGCTGCTGCATGGCGTCGTCGGCGTTTTCATCGCGCACGCCTGCGGCATGTCGGTGGGCAGCGCCGGCATCTTCGGCGCCATGCTGTCCAGCGCCTCGTACATCGCCGCGCCCGCCGCGGTACGCGCCGGCCTGCCCGAGGCCGATGTCGGTCGCTGCATCACCGCGGCGCTGGGCCTGACCTTCCCTTTCAATCTCGCGATCGGCATTCCGCTTTACGCCAGCCTCGCCCATCGCCTCGCCGCCTGACCGCGCGCGCCTAGATCCGGAGACGTCCTATGCTGTCCAATCCGATCAATCTGCATGCCTGGATCGACGAACACCGCCATCTGCTCAAGCCGCCGGTCGGCAACAAATGCATCTACGACGGCGAGTTCATCGTGATGATCGTCGGCGGCCCGAACGCGCGCACCGATTATCACTACGACGAAGGACCCGAATGGTTTTATCAGCTCGAAGGCGAGATGGTGCTGCGTATCCAGGAACATGACGATGAAGGACGGGGCGCCGTCCGCGACATCCCGATCAGGGCCGGCGAAACCTTCCTGCTGCCGCCGCGCGTGCCGCATTCGCCGCAGCGCATGCCCGATTCCATCGGCCTGGTGATCGAGCGCAAACGCCTGCCCCACGAACTCGATGGATTGCAGTGGTATTGCGAACGCTGCAACGAAAAACTGTACGAGGAATACTTCAGATTGGTGAACATCGAGACCGACTTTCCAGCCGTGTTCGAGCGCTTCTACCATTCGCGCGAACACCGCACCTGCAAGGCCTGCGGCCATTTCAATCCGGCCCCGGCGAAGTACGCGCCGTTGAATATCGAGGATGTGTAAACACCACCCGGCAAATGCTCGATGGCTACTTACCAGCGCTTGGCGTCCGCCCGGCCCGATCGCGCCACCGTGGAGCTATTGCGTCGATCAATTATGTTCTTCGCATCAAGGGTTTCGACCTGACGTCCGTCGGTGCAGCGCCGCAATTGCGGCTCATCGACATTGATGCTGAGACTGTTGTGCGGGTTCTGCCCTGAAAATTATCCTTTTGCGGTTTGTGTCACCATGTCCCGTAATCATCAGGA
>JAYUUH010000162.1:0-1792 GCA_043754745.1 Lysobacter sp. | reverse complement strand
CCCGATAGACCTGTCGTCGATGCCGCGGTTGACCGCATTCGCCGGCACATTCGCCGCGCGACCGTCGGCGAAGACCACGCCCTACCGTTTCGACGCGTCGCCGCCGGAAACCGGCACGCACACCTGAAACATTGTCCTGAAACGCAGACGGGCCGCGATGCGCGACCCGTCTGCAGAAAAAAACGACACTCGAAGCCGAACGCTTCGCTGCGGCGGTTTACTCGCCCGGCTTCTTCGGCACGGCGGCTTCTGGCTTCGGCACGGCGGCATCTGGCTTCGGCACGATGGCTTCGGTGGTGATCGTCAGGGTCACGTTGTCGCTGACGTTCGGCGCGTATTTGCCCACGCCGAAATCGCTGCGCTTGATGGTGGTGGTGGCGTTGAAGCCGGCGGCTTCGCGTTTCGCCATCGGCTGCATGCCGACCTTGTTGATGGTGACGTTCAGAGTCACCGGCTTGGTGATGCCCTTGATGGTCAGGTCGCCGACGACCGTCAGCTTGCCCTTGCCCGCAGCCTTCACCGAGGTGCTCTTGAAGGTGATGTTCGGGAATTTCGCGGCGTCGAAGAAATCATCGCTGCGCAGGTGGTCGTCGAAATCGCCGACGTGGGAATTCAGGCCCGACAGCGGCAGGGTGACTTCGACCTTGGACGCGCCGACCTTGGCCGGATCGTAGGTGATGCTGCCGTCGACCTTGCCGAAATGCGCGATCGGGTTGGAGAAGCCGAAATGGCTCCAGCTGGCGACCACGTCGGTATGGTTGGCGTCGATCTTGTAGGTCAGCGGCGCGGCGAAGGCGACGGTGGAGGCCAGCGCGAGCGCGGCGGCGACGAGAACTCGTTTCATCGGAAAACTCCTTGAAGGGTAGCGTGATGGGTTATGTGATGCATTGCGTCGGGGGACACGCCATGGAGGCGCTCGAAGGGTAAGACGTTGCGTGCGCGCAACGCCAGAGCGGTCACTCGATGCGGCAGGCTTCTTCGAAACCCAGCCGCGGCGAGCGCGGGAACAGCGAGGCCGGGTCGCCCTTGCCGAGGTTGACCAGGAAATTGGAGCGGATCGCGGTCCCGGCGAAGAAAGCCGCGTCCAGCTTGGCGTTGTCGAATCCGGACATCGGACCAGTATCGAGGCCGAGCGAGCGGGCGGCGAGGATCAGGTAGGCGCCCTGCAGGCTGCCGTTGCGCAGCGCGACAGTCTCCAGCACCGCTTCGGGCTTGCCGGCGAACCAGGGATGGGCATCGACATGCGGGAACAGCACCGGCAGTTTGTCGTAGAACGCCATGTCGTGGCCGACGATCACGGTGACCGGCGCGGCCAGGGTCTTGTCGCGATTGCCGGCGTCCAGCGCCGGCGCCAGTTTGGCCTTGGCCTCCGGCGAGCGCACGAAGACGAAACGCGCCGGGCAGGCATTGGCGGCGGTCGGGCCCCACTTCAGCAGGTCGTAGAGGCGGTGCAGCGTGGCGTCGTCGATGTCGCCGGAGAACGCGTTGTACGTTCGCGCGGTGCGGAACAGTTGATCGAGAGCGGAATCGGTCAGCGGCGAAGACATCGGTCTGTATATCCCTGGTCTGGAGAGGATGGCGAGCCGGCAGTGTAGAGTCCGTGCGGCCGGGCGGCAGCGGCACGGCAGGAACGAATCGAGTCAATTTCGGAACAATGAGCGCAACTTACGCCAATTCAATGCAAATTTGCTCAGGAAGCATTCGGGCCATCAGCGATGGCCGCGCCGGCAACGCCCGTCAGGCCGACGCACTTGCGGGCATGCTCGCAGGCGGCACGGGCTTCGATACGATC
>JAYUUH010000161.1:0-5260 GCA_043754745.1 Lysobacter sp. | reverse complement strand
GCCTACACCCTGCAGGTCGGCCGCGATCCGATGCCCGAGCGAATGGGCCTGATCGTGGATTCCATGCAGGATCTCATCGAGCGCCTGCAGCGCTTCGTGCAGGGCGATGCCGAAGGCGCGGGCGTCAGGCTGGCCAGTGTGCGCCGCAAGGACATCGGCACGATCGCCGCCGACGTCATCGCACAGCATCTGCGCGAACGCGATCTCGCCTCACTGCTGGACATCTGGCTGATGGGCCAGGAGCCGGCGTGGGCCTCCCTGTACGCGGGATTCAAGATGCGCCGCTGCGTGCTGCCGACCTATGCTTTCGCGCGGGAACGCTACTGGTTCAGCATCAATCCCGAGGCGCAGAAAGCGCAGTCGGGCAACCAGGCCGCCCTGCATCCGCTGCTGCATCGCAATGTTTCGGTATTCGGCAGACAGTCCTTCGTGTCCGACGCGGAGGGCCTGCAAAAAGCGCTGCGCGGCGTATGCGTGCGGCCGCAGGCCGGACTGCCGGAACTGCTGCCGGTCGAAATGGTACGGCTGGCGGTGCGGGAATCCTTTGGCGACCGTGGGCACAAGGCACGCATCGAATTGCGTTCTCTGGCCTGGGCGGACTTCGAGCCCACCGCACAGGGCGGCACCGTCTCTGCCGATCTGTACGCGACCAGCGACAGCGGCTTCGACTTCGAAGTGAGGGCCGCTGGCGAGGACGGCGAGTCGATGCTGTGCGAAGGCGCCGGCAACTACGAGGCGAGCGAAAATCCGGACCGCATCGATGTGTCCCAACTGCGCACGTTGTTCCGTAGCGAAGTCCACGACGCCGCGGACTTCTATGGCGCACTGGTCGATGCAGGCCTGGTCCGCGACCGCCTGCCGGATGGCGTTGTCGCCTGTCTTCGCGGCGAGCGACAGCAGTTGCTCGAATTCCGCTTGCCGCCGGAGCCGGATGGCGCAGTCGATGCGGCCGCGCTGGACACCTTTGCGTTGCTCTCGCTCTCGCACCTGGCCTGTCTCGACCATTTGGCCCGCGGCGGCGTTCCGCCGTCGGCAACGACCCTGCTCGCACTGGAACGCATCGCGTTCGCTTCGGTCGGTGCCCGTGAAGGCGCGGCTCGTGAAGGTACGATCTGGGTTCGGTCGGCACGCGGTGGTGGCCGCCACGACGGCCGTGCCGTGATGGACATCGACGTGATCGATGCCGAAGGTCGCGTGCTCATCAAGATCAAGGACCTGACGATCGGCTACCCGATAACGCCGGACGCCGAACGCGTGCACGACGAGGAGTTCGCCTCGATGCTCGAATCGCTCTACGCCACAGGCCGCACCCCGGCGTCCGACCACACGGCGCAGCGTATGGCGAGCCTCGAATTCAAGGATGCGCTCGACGCGATCTACGAGGCAGGCGCGACCTGATGGGCATCTTATCTTCGCCAGCAAAGGTGGGGCGCGATGCGCCTCGCCACGCCCGCAACTGCGGCGCGCAGGTATCGATCCTGTCGTCAGTGCTGGCGTCGGGTACAACGTTCGACACAAAGACTGCGCGGGCAGACAGAGCCTGCGAAACCCAGGTCGAAAGTTTGGTTGATCAAACTGCTCTTCGGCTTGATAATGCTGGACCGGAAAATCGGCCAATCAACCCGCATTGCGGGTCTTCGAACACGGAGCGTTGAATGCAGAATCTGGCGACACTCATCGAGGGTTGGGCCGATTACGCCGAGCGCACAGCGATTGTCTGTGACGGCGCGACGCTCGACTATGCCCAGTTGCACGCGAGGATTTGTCACTGGCGGAAGCAACTGCAGGTGACGGGCATCGCCCCGGGCGCATGCATTGCACTGCGCGGGCAGGTTTCCGGCGACATGATCGGGCTGCTGTTCGCGCTGGTCGAAAACGCGAACATCGTGGTGCCCTTCCTCTCTGCCAGCGACTTCGAAGTGGACGACGCGCTCGCGACCGCATGCGTCGATGGCGTTTTCGAATTTTCGAACGACGGCAGCAGTCGATACACGCACTGCGGCCATGGCCAGAGTCACCCGCTGCTAGATCGCCTGCGCGGCGAACCCAAAGAAGCCGGGCTGATCCTGTTCACTTCCGGGTCGACCGGCAAGAACAAGGCCTCGGTGCATCGTTTCTCGCGGCTGATGGCGAATGTTTTGCAGAAGCCCGGGGCTGCCTACCGCACCCTGATTTTCCTGATGTTCGACCATATCGGCGGCGTCAACACGCTGCTGCATGTGCTATGCAACGGCGGCATCGCAGTGTTTGTCGCGGATCGCTCGGTCGCCGCGGTGTGCCATGCGATCGAGTCGCAACGCGTTCAGCTGCTGCCGACGACGCCGACTTTCCTCAACATGCTCCTCATCTCGGATCAACGCCAAGCCTACGATCTGTCGTCGCTGGAGTTGATCACGTACGGCACCGAGCCGATGTCGCTGGCGACGCTCAAGGCATTGAATCAGGCCTTGCCCGGCGTGCGCTGCAAACAGACTTATGGACTCACCGAAGTCGGCATATTGCCGACCCGGTCGGAAGACGCGAGCTCGACCTGGATGAAGGTCGGTGGCGAGCACCATGAGACCCGGATCGTCGACGGCATCCTCTGGATCCGGACCGACGCAGCGATGATCGGCTATCTCAATGCGCCATCTCCATTCGACGAGGACGGGTGGCTCAACACCGGCGACATGGTCGAGGAGCGCGATGGTTACCTGCGCATACTCGGGCGCGAGTCGGAGATCATCAACGTCGGTGGTGAGAAGGTCTACCCGAGCGAGATCGAGAACCTGATCCTGCAAGTGGAGAACATCAGCGATGTCGTCGTCAGTGGCAAGGCAAGCGCGCTGACCGGTCACCTGGTGTTCGCGACGGTACAACTGGTCGCGCCAGAGCCGACGGCAGAGGTGGAGCGACGCGTGCGCGCATATTGCCGGGAGCATCTGCCGGCGTTCAAGGTGCCAGTCGCGGTAAGGGTCAGCGAAGAGCCGATGTTCGGCGCACGCTTCAAGAAAACTCGTCGCCCGGCGCGCACAGCGCAGGATGGCGTCACCGATGCCAAAAAGGAGCAAGAAAAAAGTGGCGACTGAGAAAAAAGTAGTCATCATCAGCGGCGGCAGCCGCGGACTGGGGCAGGCATTGGTGCAGGACCGGCTCGACGCGGGCGACATCGTCGCCACGTTCAGCCGTTCCAGCAACAGCTTCATCGATCAACTGCGCAGCGCCGATCCGAACGGCGAGCGTTTCCATTGGGAAGCGATCGAGGGGACCGACCTCGACGGGGTCAGGGCCTTCGGCATGAATGTCATGCGCCGCTACAAGCGCATCGATGCCCTGATCAACAATGCCGGCGTCGGCGTCGAGGGCTTGCTGACGATGACGTCGGAGCGCGACATTCATCTGGCGCTGACCTTGAATCTGGAGTCGGTGATCGTGCTGACGCGTACTTGCCTCAAGGCCATGATCGCGGAGCGACGCGGAGGAAGCATCATCAATATCTCCTCGGTCAACGCCCTGCGCGGTCACAAGGGCCTGTCGGTCTACAGCGCTACCAAGGCGGCGCTGCTGGGGTTCACACGCAGCCTCGCGAGCGAAGTCGGTCCACAGGGGGTCACCGTCAATGCGATCGCGCCCGGTTTTTTCGAAAGCGAGATGGTCGGCCACCTGACCGATGCCCAGCGCGCCCGCATCATCAACCGGACACCGATGCGCGCCATGTGCACCACCCAGGACATCGTCGACAGCGCGCGTTTCCTGCTGTCGACGCGCGCCATCACCGGTCAGACCCTCTCGGTCGATGGTGGCTTCTCCGCCTAACGCCCAGCCCCGTTGCTGGCCTTTGCTTAACCCCGATTTCAGGAACACCATGAACGAACACCAGCAGATCATCTACGACACCCTCCGTCGCGTTGCTGAGGAGGAAGGTCTACAACTCGGCACGATCAGTGATTCCAGCGCGCTCATCGATACGCTCGGATTCCGCTCGCTGCATCTCGCCCGCATTCTGGCGATACTGGAAATCGAGTTTTCCTACGACCCGTTCGCGAGTGGCGATGTACCGATCACCGGCCTGCGCACGGTCGGCGATCTTTGTGCCGCCTACGAGCGCTGATCAAGTCGTTTTTTTGGAGGCAATCGATTCCCGTGCCGACCACGTTGCGTGGCGGGCCCGATGGTATCTGTTGCAGCAGGATTCGGAATGGAAAAGCAGCACAGCGACATTGCAATCATCGGAATGGCCGGGAGATTTCCCGGCTCGGCCTCGACGCATGAATTCTGGACGAATCTGTGCGCCGGTCGCTCCGGTATCACCGCACTTTCTTCCGAAGAACTGCTGGCCCATGGGGTATCGGTCAAAGCGCTGGCCGATCCGAATTATGTGAAAGTCGCGCCGCTGCTCGCGGACCACGACTGCTTCGACGCGGAGTTTTTCTGGGTTCCGCCGCGCGATGCGGAAATCATGGATCCACAGCATCGGTTGTTGCTCGAATGCGCGTGGTTGGCCATGGAGGATGCTGGTTATCCACCCGACACCCAACCTGGCCGGGTCGGCGTATTCGCCGGATCCGGCGGCATCGTTTCCAGCCATCTGCTGTCGTGCACCGAGCACTACGCCGATGTCGTCGGCAAGACCGGGGGCAGTTGGCATGTCGGCAACGACAAGGATTTCGTTCCGACGCGCTTGTCCTACAAACTGAATCTGCGCGGCCCGAGCGTCGCGGTGCAGACCGCATGCTCGACCTCGCTGGTTGCGGTGCATCTGGCTTGCCAAAGCATCCGCTTGGGCGAGTGCGGAATGGCCCTGGCCGGTGCGGTCGCCGTGCGAACGCCGCACATGGCGGGTTATGTGTACGAGAGCGGCAATATCCTTTCCGCCGACGGGCAGGTCCGCGCCTTCGATGCGAACGCGCGAGGCGTCGTATTCGGCAGCGGTGTCGGCATGGTCTTGCTCAAGTCCCTGCAACAGGCACTAGCCGACGGCGATTGCATTCATGCCGTGATCAAGGGGTCGGCCATCAACAACGATGGTGGCCAGAAGATGAGCTTTCTGGCCACCAAGGTCGAAGGCCAGCTCGACTGCATGCGTGCCGCGCTGGACAGCGCCGGCGTGTCCGCCGATAGCCTCGGCTATATCGAGGCGCATGGCACGGGTACGGCGATGGGCGATCCGATCGAGATCCTTGCGCTCAGCCGGTTGTTTCGCAGCGAGACCGAGCGTCGCCAGTTCTGCGCAATCGGATCGGTCAAGAACAACATCGGCCATCTCGATATCGCAGCCGGC
>JAYUUH010000160.1:0-5267 GCA_043754745.1 Lysobacter sp. | reverse complement strand
TGCCGGGGTTCGGGTCGTTCCTTCATCCCGGCCGCCGCTCTTCGGCGGGGTATAGCGCAGTCTGGTAGCGCGCCTGCTTTGGGAGCAGGATGTCGGGGGTTCGAATCCCTCTACCCCGACCACCTTTGGCTTCCACAGGCATGCTTCGCTCCATCCGTCCGGCTATCATGCGCGAATGCGCCCGTAGCTCAACCGGATAGAGCACCGGCCTTCTAAGCCGGCGGTTGCAGGTTCGAGTCCTGCCGGGCGCGCCACTGCAGGAATGAGACAAAAGCTCGACAGGATGGTCGGGCGGTGGGAGCCTCGGAGGCGATCCCACGAATTTTCGGGTTTTGGTGGCGAAATTTATTCAATGGTGGATGTAGCTCAGTTGGTTAGAGCACCGGATTGTGATTCCGGGGGTCGCGGGTTCAAATCCCGTCTTCCACCCCATATCGAAAAACACGCAGTGGGTTCCTGACGCCACCGCGAGTCGTTACAATGTCCAGATAGTTTCAGGGCTGTTAGCTCAGTTGGTAGAGCAGTTGACTCTTAATCAATAGGTCGAAGGTTCGAATCCTTCACAGCCCACCAGCTCCAGGAAACGCCCGGCTCGCGCCGGGCGTTTTTCTTTGGCGGCGTGCCACCTCGTCTGTCGTGATCTAGAATGCGATCCATGCGAGGGTGGCGAAATTGGTAGACGCAACAGATTTAGGTTCTGTCGCCGAAAGGTGTGGGGGTTCGAGTCCCCCCTCTCGCACATGCAGCAGCAGGACATTCGCTGCGCGAGGATGAACAGGCCGTGGCGAGGAGGCGCCGCGTGTTACCGGGTTCCGGTCGCGTTGCGCAACGTCAGCCATTTGATCGAGCTCCAAGCAGGTAGCCTCGACCTGCAGCCGGCACGACGCGATTCCATGAAACTGGCGGGAAACGCCGTAATCGGCGAAACTACTCCGTTCCGCTGGGATGGTGCGTCTTGATCGTCCCGACGGGCCGATCCGGCCATCCAGCCTTCCATCACATCAACAACAACACCGGCCGCGGCCGTGCGCGCGGCAGCAGGAGTCGTCAGCAATGCAAGTTTCAGTCGAATCCGTGGGTAACCTCGAGCGCCGGATGACCCTGCGCGTGCCGACCGACAGCGTCGAGAGCCAGATCGGTGGCCGCCTGCGCGAAATCGCGCGGACCGCCAAGATCAAGGGTTTCCGCCCGGGCAAGGTCCCCACCAAGGTCATCGAACAGCGTTACGGCGCCCAGGTGCGCGGCGAAGTCGTCGACGACCTCCTGCAGCAGGGCTTCGACAAGGCCATCCGCGATAACGCGCTGCGTCTTGCCGGCGCGCCGCGCATCGAGCCGTCCGAAGCGGGCGAGGGCGAACTGGCCTACGTCGCCACCTTCGAAGTGGTGCCCGACTTCGGCGATATCGACGTGAGCGCACTGCAAGTGGTGCGCAACACCGCCGAAATCGCCGAGGATGATATCGATCGCATGATCGAGAATCTGCGCCTGCAGCGTCGCAGCTGGACCCTCGTGAATCGCGCGGCCCAGGCTGGCGATGCGGCCGATGTGGAAACCTGGTCGATGGTCGATGGCGAGCGTTTGCCCGCCGAAGGCGCCGAGCGCGGGGTGACCATGATCGGCTCGGGCGCGATGTTCGCCGACATTGAAAACGCGCTGATCGGCATGAGCGCCGGCGACGACAAGACCCTGACCGTCGACTTCCCGGAAGGCTGGCGGGTGCCGCAGCTGGCTGGCAAGCAGGCCGTGGTCAACGTCAAGGTCGAACAGATCTCCGAGCCGGTGTTGCCGGATGTCGATGCCGATTTCATCAAGAGTTTCGGCGTGAAATCGGGCGAAATGGCCCAGTTCCGCACCGAAATCCGCAACAACCTGGAGCGCGAGCTCAAGGGCGCGCTGATGAGCCGTCTCCGCCGCGAAGTCGGTGAGCAGCTGATCGCTACCTATGCGCATGTCGAGATGCCGGCGCGGGTCGTCGAAAGCGAAGCCCGTGCCATGCTGGCCCCAGGCCGTCGAGCAGTCCCGTCGTCAGGGCCGTCAGGTCGAAGCGCCGGCGGAGGCTTACCTCGATTTCATCGATTCCGCCCGCAAGCGCGTCACCGTAGCCCTGCTGGTCGGCGAGATCGCCCGCCGCAACCAGCTCACCTTGGACTCGAAGCGTCTGAACGAAACACTGCGTCTCATTGCTTCCACTTACGAAGAACCGCAGCAGGTCATTGATTTGTACCGCAACGACCGCCAGCTCATGTCGGGTCTGCAGAACCGCGTGATGGAGGAACAGGTCATCGACTGGATCGCCGAACGCGCCGTGCATACCGACAAGCCGCTGAGTTTCCAGGAAGCGATAGCCCCGCAGTAACCTGCGCGGCGGTCGTCCGTGGCAGCTCTACGACTTTCCCCCCGCAACGGGGCGCGCAGAAACGCGCGACCTCCCCACAACAGGTGCCGTGACGCATGAACAGTCTTGAGACCAGAGCCTTGAATCTCGTACCGATGGTGGTCGAACAGACCAGCCGCGGCGAGCGCGCGTACGACATCTACTCCCGCCTGCTGAAAGAGCGGGTAATCTTTCTTGTCGGCGGTATCGACGATTACATGGCGAACGTGATTGTCGCCCAGCTGTTGTTCCTCGAAGCCGAAAACCCCGAGAAGGACATCAGTCTCTACATCAATTCGCCGGGCGGTATCGTCACCTCCGGGATGGCGATCTACGACACCATGCAGTTCATCAAGCCCGACGTGAGCACGATCTGCGTCGGCCAGGCCGCCAGCATGGGCGCGCTGCTGCTGACTGCAGGCGCCAAGGGCAAGCGCTACGCCCTCCCGAATTCCCGGGTCATGATTCACCAGCCGCTGGGCGGCTTCCAGGGCCAGGCGACGGACATCGATATCCATGCCCGCGAAATCCTGGGCATGAGGCAGCGCCTTAATGAGATCCTGTCGCACCACACCGGCCAGTCGCTGGATACCATTGCCCGCGATACCGAGCGCGATAATTTCAAGAGCGCCGAAGCCTCCCGCGACTACGGTCTTGTCGACCACGTCCTCGAACGGCGTCCAGAAGATTCGATTCAGCCTGCATAAGCAGCTGATTTCCATCAGGATCCAGGTTTCGGCCGCAACATGCTTGCGGCATGGAGCCTGGGTGCTATCCTCCCAACATCCAGCGCAGATACCGACAGCAGCATGAGCGAAGACCGGCAAGGCCGCAGTGGCGACAGCAACAAGATCCTGTATTGCTCGTTCTGCGGGAAAAGCCAACACGAAGTCCGCAAATTGATTGCGGGCCCGAGCGTGTTCATCTGCGACGAATGCGTCGAGTTGTGCAACGACATCATCCGTGAGGAACTGGAAGAGAAGGCGCAGGCAACGCGCAGTCATCTGCCCAAGCCGCGCGAGATTCTCGAGGTCCTCGACCAGTACGTGATCGGCCAGCCCCGCGCCAAGAAAACCCTGGCGGTGGCGGTCTATAACCACTACAAGCGGATCGAGAGCCGGCAGAAGAACGACGACATCGAGCTCGCCAAGTCCAATATCCTGCTGATCGGCCCGACCGGTTCGGGCAAGACGCTGTTGGCCGAAACCTTGGCCCGGTTGCTCAACGTGCCGTTCACCATCGCCGACGCCACCACACTGACCGAAGCGGGCTATGTCGGCGAGGACGTCGAGAACATCATCCAGAAGCTCTTGCAGAAGTGCGACTACGATGTCGAAAAGGCGCAGCAGGGCATCGTCTACATCGATGAAATCGACAAGATCTCGCGCAAAAGCGAGAACCCGTCGATCACGCGCGACGTGTCCGGCGAAGGCGTGCAACAGGCGCTGCTCAAGCTGATCGAAGGCACCGTCGCCAGCGTGCCGCCGCAGGGCGGGCGCAAACATCCGCAGCAGGAATTCCTGCAGGTCGACACCCGGAATATCCTGTTCATCGTCGGCGGTGCGTTCTCAGGTCTCGACAAGATCATCCAGCAGCGCAGCACCGAAGCCGGTGGCATCGGCTTCGGCGCCAAGCTCAAGAGTTCCGAGCGAAAGGCGGATGTCAGCAAGGTGCTGTTCGACGTCGAGCCGGAAGATCTGATCAAGTTCGGTCTCATTCCGGAGTTCGTAGGCCGCCTGCCGGTGGTCGCGACCCTGGAAGAGCTCGACGAAACCGCGCTGGTGAAGATCCTCACCGAGCCCAAGAACGCGATCAGCAAACAGTTCAAGAAGCTGTTCGAGATGGAAGGCGTGGAACTGGAGTTCCGCGCCGATGCCCTTGCCGCGATCGCGCGCAAGGCGCTGAAGCGCAAGACCGGCGCCCGTGGCCTGCGCACCATCGTCGAATCGGTGTTGCTCGACACCATGTATGAGCTTCCGTCGCTGGAAAGCGTCAGCAAGGTGGTGGTCGACGAATCCGTGATCGAGCACAAGTCCGAGCCGTACCTGATCTACGAGACGCCACCGAACAAGGTTGCCTCCGCCGAATAGTCCGGCGCTATCAGCGGCTACTGTTCTGCTTCGCAGACGGGCACTCCGACATGGTTGGAGTGCCCGTTCGTTTTGGGCGGTCCATTGCACATCATCTTCGAAACAGCCTCGAATCCGAGCCTGTCCATCCGCTCGGCGGCGCGCGCTTGCATCCTGCTGCGCATGACCCCATAACGGTGCCGAAGGTCGTCCGCTCATTGCGGCGGGGGCCGCGAATCATCGACCGGAGCCCCCATGACCACCGATCTTCCCGTCAGCGCCCTCCCCGAACTGCCTGTGCTGCCGCTGCGCGACGTCGTGGTGTTCCCCAGCATGGTCATCCCGCTGTTCGTGGGCCGCGAGAAATCGATCAAGGCGCTCGACATCGCGATGGACCTCGACAAGCGCATCCTGCTGATCGCGCAGAAATCGCCCGAAACCGACGACCCCGGTGCGGCCGATCTCTATGAAGTCGGTACGCTCGCCCAGGTGCTGCAACTGCTGAAACTCCCGGACGGCACCATCAAGGTGCTGGTGGAAGGCGTTTCGCGAGTGCGCGTGAAACAGGTGCGCGAGTTCGATGGTGCGCTTGCGGGCAAGGCGGATCTGCTGGAATCGGCGGAACAGCGCGATCCGCGTGAGGTCGAGGCGATCGTGCGTTCGCTGATGGGGCTGTTCGAGCAGTACATCAAGACCAATCGCAAGCTGCCGCCGGAACTGATGCAGACCTTGTCCGGCATCGATGAACCGAACCGGTTGGCGGATACCATTTCCGCGCACCTGAGCGTACGTCTCGCAGAGAAACAGCGCCTGCTCGAAGCGGT
>JAYUUH010000159.1:0-16013 GCA_043754745.1 Lysobacter sp. | reverse complement strand
GGTTGGCGGCCGGGAAGAGGCCGAGGCGATCTTCGAACGTCTTGTGCTCGAAGGTCAGGCCCGTGTAGAGGTTGGTATCGCGCGAGCGGATCAACGGCACAGAACCGTAGACGCTGGCGACCTTGGCGGTGCCGTTGGCGTCCAGCGGCTTGAACTGCTTGCCCAGCTCGTACTCGAGCCAGCTGTAGGCCACGCCGGCGGTCGCCCGTCCGAACATCGTCTGGTAGGACGCGCGGCCGTACTTCAAGCCCTCGCCCGACGTCAGCAGGCGCAGGCTGGCCACATCGCCGCGGCCCATCAGATTGTTGAAATTGACCTGGCCACCGACGCGGTTCTCGCCGGTGTAGGGATTGCCGGCGTTGTCGGCGTCCACAAAGCCGGTGATGCGGCGGCCCGGCTCGACGTCGATGATCAGGTCGCTGCTGCCCGGCGCGGTGCCGGGCGCCAGCGTGGAGCGGATGTTGACGCCGGGGATGTCCGACAGACGCAGCAACCGGCTTTCCAGCGGCTCGATCTGGATCACCTCGCCAGCGGCAGGAGCATCCAGGACATCGCGAATCAGGCCATCCGAGAGGTTGCTCTTGTTGCGCAGAATCACCTCGCCGTAGCGACCCTCGCTGATGGCGATGGTCACCACATGGGAGCTGATGTCCTGGGCCGGCAGGTAGGCGAGCGCGACGAAATGCCCGCGCTCGCGGTAGAAAGCGGTGATGCGCGCGGCCATGGCCTGCAGTTCGGCGAGCGTGACTTCGGTGCCTGGCACGAAGCCGGTGGCCGCCAGCAGCTGGGCCTCCGGGAAGGCGGTGGCGCCGGTGAGCCGGATTTCATTTACCAGCACGCGTGTGCCCTCGGCGCCGGGCTCGACGGCGGCCGTGGATTCCTCGATCAGAACCTTCGGCGGCGCGCGCTGCAGGTCGACCGGCGGCGGAAGCTGATTGAGTTGACTGCCGGCGCCCGGGGGAAGTTGCTGCGCGAAGGCGCTATGCCCCAACGCCAGCATCGCCAGCGGAAGGATCTTCGATCGGATCTTGACTTTCATGTCTACCTTCCGTGATGGGGCCAATGTCCAGCCCACGGTACTGGGTTGGGCCGGGGAATCTAACCTGCAATCGCGGCAACAAGTACATAAAGGTCACGGTCTGGCCGTTCATCTACGGAAGCATTCAGCTGAACGCCTTCGCATCCCACTGACTATGATCCTGATTACATGAACCGCAATTCGCATTGACGAACTCAGCCTGCCGCTGTTGGGAAAGCATGGGTTGGTATCGCCGGGTCGAGGCTAGGTTCGCGGGTGCGGACCCAAGGCGATCATCGCGGTGGCCATCTACGCCGCACCGATGCCGTTCATGCTCGCGAAAACGTCCGGTTCACTTCTCCCGAAGCGAACCGGATCCATTCCGTTGCCTGCGGTGATCCCGGGGCTACAGGAAGCATGCTTCGTTGCGAACCGGTCAGCGGATCTCCGTCACCAGCGTCGGCAATTCCCACGCACCGCCCGCGAATCCTTTGCACATGCCCGTCGAGGACGCGCGGGTCTGCACGAAACCGGTGCCGTTCCAGGTCCACTGTTCCGAACCCCAGCAGTCGCCGATGCCGCGGGCTTTATGGGTGGAACCCAAAGTGCCGTTGTCGAAGTCGGTGGCGTCGGCGGTGACCAGTTCGGGGCGATAGGGCGCGGTGTCGTTGATGATCCAGTAGCCGCTGCCGGCGTTGTAGGCGGCCAGCCAGCAGCGGGTGGAGACCAGCAGCTTGGTCTTCGTCAGCCGCACCATGTCCAGCGCCTGTTCCTCGTCACTCGTCTCCCCACCCGTTTTGTGCAGATCGGCGCAACTGTCTTCATCTGTGGCGGTGCGCAACGCCTTGCGCACCGCATCGCCGTACTGCGCGATGAACCGTGCATCGCCTGGTTTGGTCGGCGCCAGCGGTGCGGCTTTCACGACCGGTGCGGGCAGCGCCAGCAGCACTTTGGTTTCGGGCTGCTTGCCTTTGCGATGGACGGCGCCGACGGTGCCGACGCGGCCCTGGAATTCGTCCATCTTGAGCAGCACCGCGGCGGCGCCGCTGTCCGAGAGTTCCCAGACGACCTTGCCGGCGCGGAATTCGATCCGGCTGTCGCGCGCCAATGCCTTCAGAAGTGCGGCGACCTGCGTAGCGGTGAGGTCGGCGGCGAGCGCGGTCTTCGACACACGCTGATCGCCATAGCTTTTCCCGTCGATCCACAGCGCGACGCGGAACTGCGCCGGGAGGGCATCGAGCATGCTGTCCTCTCAACCGTCGCCGAAGGTCACTCGGCCTACGACGGCCGTGCCTGTGCCGGCCTTGCGGGTAAGCAGCACGCTGACCGGCATGTCGGCATCGTCGCGCTGGTAACCGGCCACGCGACAGGTGCGGGTGTTGTCGCAGACGAGTTGCCAGTCCTGGTGATCGAAGCTGCCATCCTCGGCCCGCGCTGGCAACGCCGTTGGCGCGGCCAACGCAATGAACAGGGCGGCGTGGAGAAATGACTGCGTTGCGGCATGCGGGTCATGCACGGTTCCGGACGTGGGCGATGTGCGGGTGAGCATACCGAATCGGCCGATGGCGGATCGGCACATGCGCACGACGGCATCGACGGGCGAATGCCTGCGTCCGGGGGTATTCCCGATCATCCTTCTCGTAATCCCGGGATATTTGCACTTATGGTGGAATTTGGAATGCCGCTTTTGATCTTGATCTGCCGGGGCCCCTGGGCGCGACGGGATTCGCGGATCAGGCCCGCAGGGCGAGCGGCAGGACGCCGCGCGTTTTTCGACAGGACATGGATGTTCTGTCGAAAAATCCCGCGGAACCCGTGGACCCGGGGCGCAGCGCAGGGCGCGACCGACGGGGTGTGCTTTCTTTTGGTTACCTTTTCTTGACTCGCGCTTTGCGCTCGCCCCCGTATCAAGTACGGGGCAGGCTCTTCGGGCCGGCTTCGCCGTTCGCGCCGCTGCGCGGCGCAGTGGCACAAGCAAAGAAAAGTGACTCGCTCGCGAAAGCGAGCGAAACGCTGGCCGGAACTGTTCCCGTAACAAGCCGCGCCAAATTGCGTTCAAAGCGGCTCAAAGCAGGTTCCTCGCCTACGGCTCGGGATGACAGGAATACGCGAAATTTTCCTGGCCAGATGATTCCACCAAGAAAAAGTGGAACGCCTGAAGCTTCGGCACGCCTTACTTCATCTTCACGGTACGGATGTTTCCATGCCGCTTCATCCGCGCGGCCGAACCCGCGGCCGTGCGCCTTCGACCGGGATCGGATCGAACATCGCAGGATTCAGCAGTTTCAGCGCGTCGCGACAGTCGAGATAGGGATAACTGCGGCCGGTGGCGCCGTCCTGGATGCGCGTCGGCGACAGCGCCATCGCCTCCATCCGCTGCGCGACGGTGCTGGCGGGCGCCGCCTGTTTCAATGCGACAGCGCAGGCGGCGACCATCGGCGCGGCCTGCGAGGTGCCGCCGAAATTCGATGTGCCGCCGTTGAAGCCGGGCGCGCGCACGAACGCGCCGGCGGCGAACAGATCGGTGGTGGCGGTGCGGTTTGAGAAACAGGTGGGCTGCAGAGGCGCGGTCGCGGCTTCGGTACAGCCCAGGAACGTGATCGCGGGGCCGGTGAAATCCCAGGTCGCGGCCGTCGATACCACGTTGCGGATGCACGACGGCGCGCCCATGCCGCCGAGATTGCCCTGGTTGCCCGAGGACGCGGTGACAACCGTGCCCAATGCGTTGAGATTGGCTACCGCCATCGCCAGCGCCTGCGTCCACGCCGCCGAGGCGTCGCAGTCGCCGGGGAACAGCGCGTCGGTGCCGAGGCTGAGATTGACCGCGTCGATATCGGAATGCTGCGTGGCCAGCCAGTCCAGCGCGGCGACCACGTCCGAGGTCGAGTTGAAGCGGTTGTTGCGATCGATCACCTTCACCGCGACCAGACTCGCCGCCGGCAGCGCGCCGCGCGGCGCGACCGTACCGGCGCCGCCGATGATGCCGGCCACGTTGGTGCCGTGGCCGTGGTCGTCCTCGGCGGAACCCGCACCGGTCTGGCTGCTGGTTCCGTTCGGACAACAGCCGCTGCCGACGCTGCAGAAGCAGGCCTGGCCGACGATCCTGCCGAGGAAATCGGCGTGATCGGTGTCGATGCCGCTGTCGACCACGCCAACCTTCATCCCGGCGCCGCCGACGCCGAGCGCGGCGAGCTGGTGCACATGGTTCTGCACCGACGCCGCATCGGGTTCGACCGCATGGCCGCCGCCGCCGACATCCAGGTCGACGCGGACCACGCGGTGGTCACGCGCCAACGCCGCCAGCGTCTTCGCATCGGCCAGCAGCACGAACGCCGGCACGCGCTCGAAACGCCGCAGCACCTGTCTTTTCGACCGTGCCGGCAACGCCGATAGCACGCCATCGACATCGCTGCGCACCCGCGGATGCAGTTTCGGCGCGGCAACGCGGCCGGGCAGCCGGCCGTTCGCAGAGACGATGCTGTCGGCGGCGCGGTCGCGCAGCATCACTACCACGCGCACTTCGCCATCGCGCAGAGCCTGTTGCTGCGCCGCTGCGGACACCCGCTGCGCGTGCGCCGGCAGCGCCGTCGCCAACAGCGCGATGCAGAACGCGCTCAATGCCTGAATCGCTTTCATGATCGCCTCTTTCGTCGTTTGCTGTGCATGGTTTTATTCTGCCCGCTTTTTCACCGACGCTGACGCCGGTCCGGCAGCCTTGATCGCGATCCGCGTCGCCGCGGTCCGCGAGCGGGTCGATTCGCTAATCTTGATCTGGATAAGCCGGTGCAGGCATTTCAGAAGCAGAAATGCCCCAACGCCAATCGCGCCTGGCACGCGGCGGTGCGCGCGGATCGGCGCGGGCAGTACTGGCTCGAGCGTTCCGATGGCGCGTAAC
This sequence comes from Lysobacter sp., assembly GCA_043754745.1. Lineage (GTDB taxonomy): Bacteria > Pseudomonadota > Gammaproteobacteria > Xanthomonadales > Xanthomonadaceae > Lysobacter_I. Next base: position 11,100 of record JAYUUH010000159.1, on the reverse strand, counting down.
CAAATCGTGTTCGCGCGATCTTGGGCGTTCATAGGTGGTATCCACCATCGCCCGGGCGTCGGCGTGGCGGCGTGGGCGAAGTCGGAGAGCATCGCCACGCCTTTTTCCCCGATGGCATCCCGGCTGCAGGGAAAAGCGGTCAGCTCGTTCGCCATGCTCAACCACGCCGGGTTGAAACGATCGATGATGCGCCGCTGCCACGCATGCGGCATTGACTTGATTTCGGCGCAGCGTTGGTGTGCCGCGTCCTCGCTCGCATGGCATTCGGCGTAGACCCAGTACAGCGGCGTCACGCCGCGTTTGCCGATCTGACGCAGTTGCGCACGTTCAATCCTGTGCCTGATGTCGTTGGCTTCCACGACATCCTGCGCGACGTCGACAAAGAGTTTTCGCTGCCGCGCGTATGCCAGCACATAGACGATGGCCTCGGCATCCGGCAATGGTCGGCCGCGCAGTTGCTCGAGCGTCCAGTCTTCGCAGCCTGGGGGCAATGCCTGCCCGACCGTCAGCCTTGGGCGTGGGCGTGGTGCCTTGGCCAGGGTGGCCATATCCTCGTCGGAACAATCGTCCATTGTGTTTCCTGCGGTGTGATGGCGCGTTACAGCTTCGGCCCCTTGGGGCCGGGATCATCCTGCGTCGGGTTGTTCTGCTGCTGCGCCAGAGTCTGTTGTTGCCGCTCCAGCACGTTCACCTTCTGCAGCGACTGCTCCAGCGGTTGTTCCACCGCCTGCTTCACGTCGGTGACCGAACGTCGCGCGGCGGGATCGAAGGGGTCTTGGCCCTGGATCGCGATCAGCAAAGTGTTGCCCTGCGTCTGCGAGCCATCGCGCTGCGGTGCGCCCGTCTGGTTGAGGACGACATGGTCGGCCGAGGTCATGCGGGCCGCTTTTGCGTCGTAGAAAGCGCTCATCGTCAATCGTTCACTGGTCGAATCGAACATGCGTCCATTTTCCGCATCGATCCTGGCCACGCCGGTCTCGATCTGCTTGTACTGACGGTGATCGGAGTGATCGGGGTCGCGGGGATCGGACCCGCGTGCAGGCGGCGGGATCGACGCGAACATTGTCGTGGCGGCGACCGCGTGGCCGTTGTCTGCATCTTTCTGCCGCGTGTCGTCGCGCGGCGCTTCCTGTTCGCGCGACTCGATGTCGCGCTGTCCGTTGCCCATCGACCGGGTCGGCGGCGCCACGGCCTGCTGTACCTCGTCCTGCGACAGCCCTTGCCGGTTCGCTTCGCGCGTCGTTTGTTCGCGCGCGTCGCGACCGTTTTCCGATGCTCGTTCAATCGCATGCGGTGCGGTGGCCATCTCCGTCCGCGCTTGCTCGATTTCTTTTGGCGTCGTGACGGCAGCCATCACGTAAGTCTTGCCGTCGCTGTCCAAGCGCAGGCTGGCAAGCTCGGATCGGCCATCGCCCTGTGGTCGCGCTTGCAATGCGGTGGTGGCTGGATCCAGTCCGTTCGCATCCCATGTCGCGCGCACGGCGATTGCAGCGGCGGCGACCTGCTCCGCGCTCGCATCGACGCCCGCATTGCGATACGCGCCCGCGACCGTATCGCGCAAGCGCGCATCGGCGTCCATTGGAGGCACTGGTGGGATCTCGCGCGGTGCCGGCAAACGCGCCTGCAGAACATCGCGGGTCGCTTCGAGCTCGGCATGCAGACGACCGCCAGCGATGGAATCGATACCTTCATCATTGAGCCAACTGCCATTCGCCTGCCGCCGATAGAGATCGCCGTCGGAAGCGACCAACTTATCGACGTTGGTGCGCGCGTTGCGCACCGCATCGGGCATGTCGCCGTGTGCGGCCCAACCGTTGCGGATGTACGTGTCTTCATAGCGTGCTGCAATCGACGCCGGACTGTTCTCCGCGTTCTCCACCACGATCTGCGCCGCCTGCCGATCAAGTCGCGCTGCGCGCTCGCTCCCGGGGTCGGCGGTTTCGGTGGAATACGGTGTCATCCCGCGCTCGACGAACGGGCCATAGAGCTTGCGCTCCCACTGCCCACTCTCTGGGTCGCGCTCCCAATTCGTCGGCCGGCTGCTCGGCGCATCGCCTGCTTCAGCCGCGAGTTCGAAGGGACTGCGCTGTGCCGGCGGGCCGCCCAGTATCAGCTCGACCGATCGGCTGGTCGCCTGATAGTTGAGTGCGTTCTCCGCTGCCGGCGAAGCGCGAAGATCGCCGCGACGGGCGTTGTCGATGTTGTCGTCACTACGATCGATTGGCGCCTCGCGCCGCCACCCCTGTGCAGCATTGTCCGGGTCGTAAGTCCACGTTTCGCCGCCAAGCTCCTGATTGTAAATGCCGCGATTGTCGTTCCACTCGGCGATCCTGTCGCCGGCGAACACGCCCGCCACGCCACCGATGGCGCCCGTCACCAACAGGCCCGGACCCGACTGGACGCCTGCAACTGCGCCAGCGGCCATCCCGATGCCGGCACCAGCCCAGCCGCCGACGCTGCGTGCGCCGAAGTGGATCAATTCCGAATCGGCTGCGGTGGTGTTGCCTTCACTGCGCAATCGGCTGGCCGTGCGCAGGCTTTCCGCGCCATCGTAGACTTCCAGCGCAAGGCCAGCAACGCCAAGTGCCTTGCCGGCATCGATATGGGCAGGACGGATGCGGTGCGCGTGGGGTACCTCCATCTCCGGTGATGAAAAATCGTACCGAAATGCACTCAGGCGCTGGCTGTCGATAAAGACCTGTTGGGCGTCATAGCCGGCGCGAAATTTTTGGTGATCGGTCGACCCGATGAATTTCTGGTCGTAAGCTTCATCAAGCAATTCCGCACTCATCGTCCGATGCGCGTCGGGGCGTCCGCGCATGATCTGGTTGGAATCGAAATACTTGTCGTCCGACCAGATGCGCGTCACGCGACCAGCTTCGCTTTCCTTGGCGGCGACTTCCAGCATGGAGACTTCGCCAGCGCTTGTGGGGGAAATTTGGCCGGTCAGTAGTTTTTGTTCGGTCTCGGGCACAGAGAGTATGGTGATCTTTCTGTCCTCAAAGTATTCTAATAATTCTTGCCTTAGTGGGCCATCTTCGATTTCGTCTCTAATCGTATTTGTAATCGCGAATTCACGCTGCTGTTTTTCGGCCATATTCAACTGCATATCGAGCAATTCGGGCCCTCCAGCGTAATAGGCATAGACGAGGCTGTTCGTATCTGCGAGGACATATCCCTTGCTCATAAATGCTTTCCGTTATCAGATCTTATGAGCGCGGACATGATCGCGCACTCTGCCAAGCAAAGTGCCGTAGTCAACATAGCCGAGATCGGGAAGCCATTTTCTAGCAAGCTGACGTGCTCGCCAAGCAAGATCGGCGTCTATCTTATTGTCCTCGCGCTCCTGCCTTAGAAATTCGGAAAAATCTTCAGGCATTTCCTGTCTGTAGCGAGCAATGAACGCGGTCACTTCTTCGTCGGTCCATTGGCGCCATTTGGCACGATCTGCCGTGACCCTTTGTGATCTAGCCACTATGTTCTCGAATATCTGTTCATTGCTGATGGTCTGATTTCCTGGTCCGCTGAGAACCATCAGAATATTCGCCTTCAAGTTCTCATCCACTAACGCATCGATCTTAGCTTGCAATTCTGGGCTTATGTGGTTGTCTGCATTCATAGCGGCACTCTTGTTTGAGCAATGATTGATTTCAATTGATTTCTCATATGCGCCATGCGCATGCATATTTCGGGCTTGAACGGGGAATGGATGACGCTCAGGCGATCCATCAGGAAATGCATTGCTGGCAGAGATACCTCCCGCTTCTGTCCGCTTCGATGGCAAAGCCGCATTGTTTGCAGCGGTTCTGCAGATAACCGGGAATCCCGTAACAGCGCCAGGAGACATCGTTCGACGGCGCGTAGTGCTCAAGATCGGCATCCTCTTCCGTCATATCGAAAAAAAAGTCCACACGCCTTCCATCGCTCGCAACAATCCACTCAATGTAGTCCCATTCATTAGCGTCGTTGAAGACTGCGATACGCCATCCGTTGCTCGTGTTGTACCCGACCACACCCGCATAGACCCACTGAGGCTCTTGCATGGGCGTCAGCACGATCTCTCCCGACTCGATTGCGCCATGGAATGAAAAAATATCTTCTTTTGCTGATGGCTAGCATCATACGTGTCTCTTCTGCGCAGGCAGGCCACCGGCAGTCAGCGACTCGAGCGCGTGCACCGCCCGTTCGTTGATCGCATCCACATCTCGCAGCAGGTCGTGCAGCGGGTCGTTGCGGTTCGGCCGAAACGTGCTGCGCGGCATGTCCCTGTCATATTCCTGCGCGGGCATCGGCGAATCCCTCGGCGTCCCTGCGAATTTACCCGCCGCAGGGAAAACGGAGTGCATCGGTGAGATTTCTTCGCATCATGCCCAGAAAATTCTTTTTAGATCAATGACTTTACGGTAAGAAATAAAAAGTCCGTTTTCTGCCCGTCCCTCTTCCTGCTTTCTTCCCGTCGGGTGCATATCTTGTGTGTCGACGCTGCAACCGCAGCACGACGAGAAGCACACCATGCATGACCGCACCGCCACGCACGCCGCCCCGGGAAGCGCCTTCGACGAAAATCGGCTCGCCCGACGCTGGGACATCTCACACCGTACTTTGCAGCAGTGGCGTCGGATGGGGGTCGGCCCGATCTACCTGAAGCTCGGAAAACGCGTCAGTTACCGCGGGGAGGACGTCGAGCAGCACGAGCGCCAAGCGCTGCGTCGCGGCACCAGCAAACACGCGTTCGCGTGGTCGGATGCGGCGATCCAGAGATCCGCACGCGGTTCCCGTGAATCCGTACGGAGATCAACTTGGGCATCGGCCCGGACATTGGCATAGCCACAGGCCGCCACGGCTATAATCCAGTTCTTTTCGAAAGCAGGCGCTCTGGTGTCTTTCGCAGCGATGTCCTTACCGCCGATGACGCCCCTGGCGATCCGCGCATATACCGCCACCACCGCGCTGGGCCATGGCCGCGAGGCCCAGGCCGAGGCGCTGTGCGCGCGCCGCAGCGGCCTGCGCCGCAACGATTTCGGCGAAGGCGCCACCGCCGATGCCCGTCTGGAGACCTGGATCGGCCGGGTCGACGGCATCGAGACGCTGGCGCTGCCGCCTGAACTGGCCGCCTACGACTGCCGCAACAACCGTCTCGCCTGGCTGGCGCTGCAGCAGGACGGCCTGCCCGAGGCCATCGCCGCGCTGCGCGAGCGCCACGGCGCCGAGCGCGTCGCGGTGATCATCGGCACCTCAACGTCCAGCATCGGCGCCAGCGAAGAAGCCTATACGCGACTCGTTGATGGTGGCTTCCCCGACTACCTGCGCCGCCCGCTGCTGCACACGCCGCATTCGCCGGGCTATTTCGTCCAGCTCGCGACCGGCCTGCGCGGCCCCTGCGCGACCGTGGCCACCGCCTGTTCGTCCAGCGCCAAAGTGTTCGCGCAGGCGGCGCGCCTGATCCATGCAGGCGTGGTCGACGCCGCGCTGGTCGGCGGCGTCGATACGCTCTGCGGCAGCGTGCTGTTCGGCTTCAATGCGTTGGGTCTGGTCTCGCAGCGGCGCTGCCTGCCGTTCGACGCCCGCCGCGACGGCCTGAATCTCGGCGAAGCCGGCGGTTACGCGCTGCTGGAGCGCTGCGACCCCGCGCGCCCGGGCCCGACCCTGCGCGGCTACGGCGAAAGCAGCGATGCCCACCACATGTCCACGCCGCACCCGCAAGGGCTCGGCGCGCGGCTGGCGATGCAGGGCGCATTGGCCCGCGCGGGTCTCGCGCCCGCCGGGATCGGCTATCTGAATCTGCACGGCACCGCCACGCCGGCCAACGACACCACCGAAGCGATCGCGGTCCGCGGGCTGTTCGGCGAGGGCGCGTTCGACGAGGCCGCGCTCCACGACAACGCGTCCGGCAATGGCCTGCACGCCAGCTCCACCAAGGGCTGGACCGGACACACGCTGGGCGCCGCCGGCATCGTCGAGTCGGTCTTCGCGCTGCTCGCGCTGGAGCGCGGTCTGCTGCCGGGCATGCTCGGCAGCGACGACGCGGGCGAAACGCAGCCCGATCCCGCCTGTGGCCCGCAGATCCGTTTCGACAATGCAGAACGCACGATCCGTTACGCCATGAACAACTCCTTCGGCTTCGGCGGCAACAATGCCTCGCTGGTGTTCGGACGCGAATGATGACCACAGCACTCATCGCCCATATCGAAAGCATCGGTTTCTGGGCCAACGGTCTGCCTTCGTGGCAGGCCGCGCTCGACTTCGTGGCCACCGGCGCGTTGCGCGACGGCGCGCCCGCCAAACCATCGCCGCAGCTGCTGGCGCCGAACGAGCGCCGCCGCTCGCCGGAATCGGTCGCGGTCGCGCTGGACGTCGCGCTCGCCGCCTGTGCGGACGCCGGCCGCGCACCCGCGGACCTGCCGTCAGTGTTCACCTCGACCCACGGCGATCTGTCGATCACCGACTACATGTGCGCGACCCTGGCCACCGCGCCGCGCGACATCTCGCCGACGAAATTCCACAACTCGGTGCACAACGCGGCCGCCGGCTACTGGACCATCGGCGCCGGCTGCATGCGCGAGGCGACCGCGATCAGCGCCTACGACGCCAGCTTCGCCCAAGGCCTGATCGAGGCGATGGCTCAACTCGCCGAAGGCGGCGACGCGGTGCTGCTGGTCGGCTACGACACCGGCTCCGTCGGCCCGTTGCTCTCGGTGCACGACTGCAGCGGCCTGCTCGGCGGCGCCCTAGTGCTGTCGCGCCATGGCCAAGGTCCGCGCCTCGTGGCGACGCTGGCCGATGGCGAAGCGTCCGTGCCGGGCCCGCTCGGCCGCCACGCGGGCGCCAACCCGATGGCGCCGATGCTGCCGCTGTTCGACGCCCTGGCCGCGCGCGCGCCGCGCGCCACGCTGAAGGCCGCGCCGAACCGCGTGCTGACGCTGGAGATCGCCTATGACTGATGCCGTCGCCTCGCCTGCCGCGACCGCATCGGCCGTCGTGCTCGACCGTCGCAACGTCGCCGTGGTCATCCCGGCGCTCAACGAAGCGCTGCGCATCCGCGAAGTGGTGGAAGGCGCGCTCGGCGCCTGCGACCACGTGATCGTGATCGACGACGGTTCCGACGACGACACCGCCGCGAAGATCGCCGACCTGCCGATCATCCTGCTGCGACACCCGCGGCGCATGGGCAAGGGCGCGAGTCTGCGCGACGGCTTCCGCGAAGCCGAACGCCTGGGCATGGCCGCGGTCACCACCATGGACGGCGACGGCCAACACGATGCCGGCGACATCCCGCGCCTGATCTCCGCCGCCAACCGCCATCCCGGCTGCGTCGTCATCGGTGCGCGCCTGCGTAAACGCGACTCGCAGCCGATCTACCGCCGCATCGGCAACGATTTCGGCGACTGGGGCATCGCCTGGGGCTGCGGCTTCCGGGTGCGCGATACCCAGAGCGGCCAACGCCTGTATCCGGCGTCGGTGTTCACCCTGCGCGACGTGCCGGGCGAAGGCTTCGTGTTCGAGGCGCAGCTGTTGATCTCCGCCGCGCGCCTGGCCGGCGCGCGCGTGGTCGGCGTGCCGATCGAGACCCGTTACCAGACGGCGGATGCGCCGCAGACGTTCCGCAAAAGCCATTTCCGCCTGTTCCGCGACCTGTACGCCATCACCTCGCATGTGGTGCTACAAGTCTTGGGCCACGGCCAACTGTTCCGCGCATACCGCCTCACCCGCGAAAATCCGCCGGTGATCGACGATCCCGGCGGCGAATTCACTTCCAGGACGCAACGATGACCCAGACAGCGACCGCTTCGCCCGCTTCCCCGATCCGCCGGCACGATGTCGTGGTGCTCGGCGGCGGCCTCGCCGGGCTCACCCTCGCGCTGCAGCTCAAGCAGCGCGATCCGGGCATCGATGTGGCGGTGCTCGAACGCCGCGCACATCCGGTGCGGGAAGCGGCGTTCAAGGTCGGCGAATCCACGGTCGAGATCGGCGCGAGCTATTTCTCCGACGTGCTCGGCCTGCGCGAACACCTCGACAACGAACAGATCCGCAAGTTCGGCTTCCGCTTCTTCTTCAGCGAAGGCCGCACCGAGATCGATCGCTGCACCGAGCTGGGCGTCAGCAAGCTGCTGCCGACGCCGTCGTGGCAGATCGACCGCGGCCGTTTCGAGAATTTCCTCGGCGATGAGGCGCGCAGGCTCGGCGTTCATTTCCACGACGGCGCGACCGTCCGCGGCGTGGAGTTCGGCGCCGGCGACGACGCGCATACGGTGACGTTCGAATCCGCCGGCGACAGCGGCATGCTCTCCAGCAGCAGGCTGTCCTCGCGCTGGGTGGTGGACGCCAGCGGCCGCGCCGGGCTGCTCAAGCGCAAGCTCGATCTGGCGCAGGGCAACGATCACGACGCCAACGCGGTGTGGTGGCGGGTGGACGGTTTCGTCGACCCCAAACTGTGGTCCGACGACGCCCAATGGCAGGCGCGCTGCACGCCGCCGGACCGCTGGCGCTCGACCAATCACATGTGCGGGCCGGGCTACTGGTTCTGGCTGATCCCGCTGTCGTCGGGCGCGCATTCGCTGGGCATCGTCTGCGACGCGAAGATGCACCCGCTGGAGACGATGAACACCCACGAAAAAGCCACCGCATGGCTGCGCGAGCACCAGCCGCGGATGGCCGAGGCGCTGGACAAACCCGAACACGCGCTGCAGGACTTCCTGTTCCTGCGCCACTTCTCGTACGGCTGCAAACAGGTGTTCAGCGGCGACCGCTGGGCGCTGACCGGCGAGGCCGGCGTGTTCCTGGACCCGTTCTATTCGCCGGGCAGCGATTTCATCGCGATGTCGAACACCCTGATCTGCGACCTGATCGGCAAGGACCGCGCCGGCCAGCATTTCGCGCCCTACGCCGACATCTACCAGCAGCTGTATTTCTCGTTCTACGAGAACACGCTGACGATCTACCAGAACCAGTACCCGCTGTTCGGCGACGCGCAGGTGATGCCGGTCAAGGTGATCTGGGACTACACCTACTACTGGGCGCTGCTGGCGCCGCTGTTCTGCGGGGGCAAGCTCACCGACATCCAACTGCTGGGCAGGCTGCGCCCGCAGTTCGAGCGCGGCCGCGACCTCAATCTGGCGATGCAGACCTTCCTGCGCGGCTGGGGCGAGCGCAACGTCGCCGCGGGCATCGAGGGTTCGCCGCTGGACGGCCGCTTCCTCAACCAGCACGACATCGACTGGTTCCACGAAATGAACCGCGCGCTGCACGACGCGCTGGACAACCCGGCGTTCGAACAGCGCATCCGCGACAACGTCGCGCGGATGGAATGGCTGGCGGTGGAAAGCCTGCAGCGCGCGCGCGACACGCATGCGGACATCGACGATTGCGGGCTGGATGCGCTGTTGAAGGAATCCACGACCGAACGCTCGCTCGCCGCGATCTGGTACGCCGCCGCGGCCTGAAGGCCCCGCGCGCAACAAGGCTGGAACGACAAGGGCCGCAGATGCGGCCCTTGTCCCATACACGGCGCTGGAAACCTCAGTCGGTCACTTCCGGCGCGATGCGCACCGGAATCTCGACCGTCTTGTCGTAATTCTCCTGCAGATAGGCGCGGAGCATGCTCGAAATGCGGATCAGCATGGTCTTGTCGGTCGCGCCGAAACTCCAGGCGCCGGCAAGCCCGTTCGCGGACTGGTAGAAACCGGGTTCGCCAATCACTTCGCCGGTCTGCGCATCGCTGAGTTTCGCCGTGACGTACAGCCACGAACTGCCCGCGAAGCCGCCGGCGAAGAAACGCTTCCCGCCGGAGATGAAGCGGACATGGGTCATCTTCGGTTCGATCTTCAGCGTCCGCGGAGTATCGCCGACCGCGTTCGCGCTCCATTCCGCGATGACCTTGCCGACGCGGTCCTGCAGATTGCCCTGCAGGTATTCGCGGGCCACTTCATTGCCTTTCTGGCCGGCATACGGCGGATCGATCGCGACCGGCGCCAGTTCGAAGTGCTGGAAGCTGTTGAAGGTGGTCGTCGGCGCGGGGTTCTTCGCGTCCTCGGCGGGCGGCTCGAAATCGGCGGCATTCGCTAACGGCATCGCGAACAACAGCGCCGCGGCGGTGAGATGCAGGATGTTCATGGTCAGTCCTCTTGGGTGGAAACCGCTCGCGCGGCGATGTTTAATTTTCGAAATAGAGCGCTCGAATGCCGCCATCGGAAATCGCGGCCGGATCGCCCGACTCAGCTCATCCCGCCATCGACGCCGATCACCTGGCCGTTGATGTAGGCCGCACCGTCGCTGCACAGGAAGCCGACCAGCGCGGCGACTTCTTCCGGCGTTCCGGCGCGGCCGGCCGGCACGATCTGTTTGATGTGCTCGGGCGGAAACGCGTCTTTGGTCATATTGCCGGCGATCATGCCGGGCGCGACGACATTCACCGCGATGCCGCGGCTGGCCATTTCCCGCGCCAGCGATTTCGAGGCGCCGTGCAGCGCGGCCTTCGCCGCCGCGTAGTTGGTCTGGCCACGATTGCCCAGCACGCCGGACACCGACGAAATGCTGACCACGCGGCCCCAGCGCGTGCGCGCCATCGGCAGCAGCAGCGGCTGAGTCACATTGAAAAAGCCGTGCAACGACACATCGATCACCCGCTTCCACTGGTCTTCGCGCATGCCGGCCATCGGCGCGTCGTCGTGGATGCCGGCGTTGTTGACCACGATCTGGATGGTGCCGGCTTCGAGCAGCGCAGCCAGCGCCGCGCGCGTGGCATCGCCGTCGGCGACATCGAAGGCCACGGCTTCGGCCGAGCCGCCCGCGGCCAGAATGTCGTCGCGCACCTGTTCCGCACGCACAAGGTTGCCGTTGGCGTGCACGATCACATGCGCGCCGTCGGTCGCGAGTTTCCGGCAGATCGCGCCGCCGAGATCGCCGCTGCCGCCGGTGACGAGGGCGCGGCGCTGGTTGTTGTTCGACATGATGAGTTCTCTTTGCAAAGCACGATTTCTGCCAATCAGAATCCGGATTCTATAGGGAGAAGGAATTATTCATTACCGCAATGCAGGCAGAGCCAGAGCAAATCCCCCGTCGCCTGCTGCGCAGGCGCCCGCCCCCTTTTTCAAAGGGGGCTGA
>JAYUUH010000158.1:0-5274 GCA_043754745.1 Lysobacter sp. | reverse complement strand
GCGGTGGCCGGCGGCTGGCTGCTGACCAACCAGGTCTCGGTCAGCTCCGGCGGCGGCTGGATGATCTACGGCTACAACGGCTTCGGCCTGTCGCTGATTCCCTTCATCCTCGGCACCGGCCTGGTCTTCTTCAACGGCAAGTCGATCGCGGGCTGGCTGCTGCTGGCCGCGGGCCTGGTGATCGTGTTCGTCGGCATCCTCGCCAATCTCAACATCTATTTCCGGCCGACGAGCCTGTTCAATACGTTGCTGATGCTGGGGTTGCTGGCCGGCGGTATCGGCGCGATGGCGGCGGCGTTGCGGAGCGCGCCGGTGCGGGAAAAAGCGAAGGATTGATCGTTTCGACAGCGCCAAAAGACATTGTCATCCCGAGCGCAGCGAGGGGCCTGCTTACGCTCTTTTCGATATCCAACAAATAGGTCCCTCGCTACGCTCGGGATGACAGCTTCTTTGCGCGGCACGTGGTCGACAGCGCCACGCTTTTGTAGAGCGCGCTTCAGCGCGCTGCCACGGACCAGAAAAGCCGCAACACGTCAGGAGCCCGCGGTTCCTCGTTTCGGTTGTTGACGCTGACGATAAAGCAGCGCGCTGAAGCGCGCTCTACGACCGCGCTTTCAACTTTCGATCTGCACCCACGCCGGCGCATGATCGCTCGGGCGTTCCCAGGTGCGCGGTTCGCGGTCGATGTCCGCCGCGGTCGTCTTGTCGCGCAGCGAATCCGATATCAACGTCAGGTCGATACGCAGGCCGAGGTTGCGGCGAAAGCCGGCCTGGCGGTAATCCCACCAGCTGAAGAAGCCGCCTTCGCTGTGATGCAGGCGATAGGCGTCGTGCAGGCCGAGATCGAGCAGCCGCTTCAGCGCCGCGCGTTCGGCGGTGGAGGTGAGGATGCTGTCGTCGTTCCACACCGCCGGGTCGTGCACGTCGCGGTCGTCGGGTGCGATGTTGAAATCGCCCATCACCACCAGTTTCGGATATCGCTTGATTTCGGCTGCGAGCCAGTCGTGGACGGCGTCGAGCCAGCGCAGTTTGTAAGCGTATTTCTCGGTGCCGACATCCTGCCCGTTGACCACATACAGATTGACGATGCGTATGCCGCCGACGGTCGCGGCGATCGCGCGCCGCTGCGCGTCGTCGAAATCCGGAATGCCGATCTGCGCATCGTCCAGCGCATGCCCACGCGCGAGCAGCGCCACGCCGTTGTAGGTCTTCTGTCCTGCGAACACGCTGCGATAGCCCAGTCCGGCCAGCACCGTATCCGGGAAGCGGTTGTCCTCGAGCTTGGTTTCCTGCAGCCCGACCACGTCGGGCGCGACGGCCTGCAGCCACTGTTCCAGATGCGGCAGGCGCACGTTGAGGGAATTGACGTTCCAGGAGGCGATTTTCATGGCCGGAGTCTAGCGAGAAACGCTGCCGGAATCGCGGCATGCATTGCCATGTCTGCCGCCGCCGTCAGGCGTAGCCGATGCTCACCGCGATCGCGACCGCGCTTGCGGCCAGGCCGACCAGCAGCAACTCGAACCGCCAGATCGCGCGCAGCCACCGCTGCCAGCTGACGCCGGCCACGCCGAGCGCGCCCATCAGCACCGCCGAGGTGGGAATGATCAGGTTGGTCACGCCGTCGCCGAGCTGGAACGCGAGCACCGCGACCTGTCGCGTCACGCCGAGGATGTCGCCCAGCCCGGCCATCAGCGGCATGGTGATCGAGGCCTGCGCCGAACCGGAGGTGACGAAGACATTGAAGATCGCCTGGAACAGCAGCATCCCCTGCGCCGCGAGCATCGGCGGCCAGCCTTCCAGCGCGTGGCCCATCGTATACAGCAGCGTATTGAGCACCGAGGCCTTGTGCGGATCGGTGCCGCCCAGCAGCCACAGCATGCCCTTGGCCGCGGCGATCACCAGCGCCACCGGTACCATCTGCGCCACGCCGGCGGTGAACAGTTCCGCCAGCCTGTTTGCACTGGGACGTCGTGCGCCGGGCCGCTGCGCGTCGCCATCTCCGCCACGCCGGCCGAAACGCATCACCAGCGCGCAGAACAGGCCCAGCGCGAAGAACTGCGCCGCCAGTTCCGGCAGGTAATAGCCGCGCGACGTGATGCCCCAGACGATCCAGACCACCGTGGCGACGATCGCCAGCAGCACGATCCGGTCGCTGCCGCGCAGCGGCGACGCGCGCAGCATCGAGGCGATGTCCCCATCGCCGGCGACGCGATGACGCAATGCGTAGCGCAGCGTGAACACCAGCGCCGCCAGCGTGAAAACCGCCCACACCGCGATGCGCAGCGGCGCGCCGGACAGCGCCGGCACTTCAGCGACGCTCTGCGCGACCAGCACGCTGAAGGGGTTCATCCACGAGGTCGCAAATCCAATCTGGCTGGCCATGTAGGTCGCCATCACCGCGCTTTCGCGCGGCAGTCCCAGCCGGTCGATCAGCGGCAGCAGCAGCACCAGGAATGCGATGGTCTCCTCGCCCATGCCGAACACCGCGCCGCCCAGCGAAAACGCGACCGTCAGGCTGCCGAGCAGCCACGCCGGATGGCCGCCGCTCAGCGCGACCAGCCGCAGCAGGCCGCGTTCGACCGCGCCGGTTTCGTTCACCAGCGCGAACGAGCCGCCGATGATGAAGATCAGCGCGATCAGGCCGACCGCGGCGCCGTTGCGGTCGCCGCTGGTCATGCCTTCGAACAGGAAGTTGAGGAAGCCGCGCCCGTCGGTGGTGCCGAACACGGTGGAGACCGCGGCGTCCGGGTCGATCCGGAAACGGTCCAGCGCCACCGGCGCGCCGGGTTCGAACAGCCCGGCCGGCACGAACGGCACCACGACCGCGGCCAGCAGGGCGATGCCCAGCAGCACGAGCAGGGTGTTGAGGCCGCGCTCCGGCGCCGCTTCGGTTGGGGCATTCGTCATCGATCACCTCGGTACGGCGGAAAGACCCGGCGGACATGTGTTGATTTCGCTCGTCATCCCCGCGAAGGCGGGGACCCATGCCTTCGAGCGTTCATGGCAAGCCATGCGTTGTTTACACGCACCCAACAACGAAAGCATGGGTCCCCGCCTTCGCGGGGATGACGAACCAGGAAAATTCGGGCAAACGCGTTGAAACAGCGGGACGACGATACGCCGTCCCGCGTGGGGCACTCAATAACGATAGGTATAGCGGAAGGTCACGAACCGGCCCAGCGTGTTGTGGTTGTACAGATCCACGTTGCTGTTGGAACCCAGCGACAGCGGCGGATCGCGGTCGCCGAGGTTCTTGATGTTCAGGCCGATCGACTGGCGGTCATCGATGTCCCAGTCCACGTTGAAATTGAGCGTGGTCCACGACGCGACCTTGCTCCCGGCCGGCACTCCGGAACGCTGGTCGTCGTCGTAGTAACTATCGACGTAGTTCGCCCACAGCCGCGCGCTCCAGTCGCCCCGCGACCACGACACGCCGGTGTTGACCAGCCATTCGGGATAGCGGAACTCGCCGACTTTTTCGAGCAGACGCTGCCCGCCGCTGCAGTTGCCCGCGCCGCGGCGGGGGTCGCCGCCGTTCGGGTCGCAGGATTCGCTGCGCTCGAACGAATGCGTCCAGGTCGCGTCGACGTAGGTTTTGAAACGGCCGATGGGCGTCTCGTCGAAGCGGTAGTCGAGGCCGATATCGATACCGTCCGTGTTCTGCTGCCCGATGTTGATGAGCTGCAGCTGCACGTCGTCGATCACCCCGCCGATGGTGCCGCCGCGGGTGGCGATGCCCAGCGTGCCTCGATTCAGACGACGGCAGCCGTCGTCCGGGGCGCCGGCAGACAGCGTCGGGCAGCTTGAGTTGTAGATCAGGCTCGGATCGGTCAACGCGCGGCGGAACAGCTCCAGATCGTCGATGTCGACCAGATCCTTCTGTTTGAAATTCCAGTAATCCAGGGTCAGGGTCGCGCGGCCGCCGAATTCGAAGACCGTGCCGAAATACCACGCTTTCGAGGTTTCGGCATCCAGTTCCGGGTTGCCGTAGATCTCAGACAGATAGCTGTCGTCGGTAATGCGGCGGTTGCAGAAAGTGTTGAAGAATTCGCTGCCGGACGAACACGGCAGCGCGCCGGAACTCAGCGAAGTGCCGGCGCCGGCCTGGGCCAGCGAAGGCGCGCGGAACGAGGTGTTCCAGCCGCCGCGCAGCAGGAACATGTCGCTCGGGCGCCAGCGGAAACCGACCGACGGATTGAAGTCGCCGCCGAAGTCGTCGTAGTGGTCGTAACGGCCGGCCAGACGCACGTCCAGCGTGCTGGTGATCGGCAGATTGGTTTCGCCGAACAGCGCCCACTGCGTGCGCTTGGCTTCGACATCGGTGGAGCCGAACCCGTAGACCGGCACATTGCCCAATACGTCCGCGGTGGCCAGCGGCGACGGATCGTCGATGATCTCTTCGCGCCTCACCTCGGCGCCGAACGCCCAAGGGATGGTGCGTCCGCCGATGCTGCCCCAGTCGCCGTTGAGCCTGGCGTCCCATGCGTACAGCTTGGACTCGCCTTCGCGCGGCACGGTCTCGCGCACCAGATCCAGCACTTGCTGCGAATTGCGGGTCTGGCCGTTGAAGGGGTCGTACCACAGTCCGTTCACGCCCGGCGTGCAGGCGGTGGTGCCATCGCTGCAGAGCGTGCCCAGCAGGCCTGCGCGGACGCGCGCGGCGTTATAGATGCCCGCCACCGCTTCCTGTTCGGACTCGCTGCGCGATGCGGTCAGCGTGGTTTCCCAGTTCCAGCCGCCCAGATCGCCGCGCAGCCCGTTGAGCCAGCGCGCGTTGTCGGTGGTGACTTCGATGGTGCGCGCATCGGGGAAACGGCCGAAACCCACCACCACGTTGCGGCCGTTGCGGACGCGCGGATAGTTGGCGGTGATCAAACGCTGACGCAGCGCAGCGGGCATGCCGGGATGCTCGATCGCGATGCGTTCGTTGCTCCACGGCGCCGGCGCGGCGTCGGCGCTGGCCGTGTTGTGCTGCAGCGCGAGTTCGGTGAAATATTCCAGCGTGTCGTTGATCTTGAAATTCAACGTACCGTAAGCCCCGAACTGGCGGCTTTCCGGATCGGTCGCGGTGAAGGCGTTGCGATTGACTTCGCAGTATTCGCCCAGATCGCCCACTTGGAACTGGTCGGCCGGACAGCCCGCCTCCACGAAATCATCGCCCGGGAACGTGGGGCCGTTGATGCTCGGGAAAATACCCTGCTGCGACGGCCGCGGTTCGACCGCCGAAATGCGCCGGTCGCGGTCGTACAGCGCATTGCGCTGGTACGCGTCGAC
>JAYUUH010000157.1:0-1803 GCA_043754745.1 Lysobacter sp. | reverse complement strand
CCTTCCCGCTGACGGCGGGCGAGGGCTACACCACCGCCAAGATCCGCGTGCAGGTGAACGGCAACGGCTTCAAGGTCGACCGCCGTTTCGATGTGCCGGTGCGCCCGGCATGGCCGAGCGTGCTGCGCACGCGCACGCAGACCTTGAACGAACTCGGCGCGATCACGATGGAAGCCGGGTTCGCCGATGGTCTGATGCCCGGCTCGGTCAACGCGCAGATGACGGTCAGCGCGCTGCCGCCGATCCCGTTCGCGAGCGCGCTCAGGGATGTGCTCGAGTATCCCTACGGCTGCGCCGAACAGACCACCAGCAAGGGCTTCGCGGCGCTGGTGATGGATGCGGACACCGCGAGGATGCTCGACGCCAAGGGTCTCGATGCGGCGACGCGCAAGGCGCGCATGGACGGTGCGTTCGGGCGGCTGGCATCAATGCAGATGTCGAACGGCCACTTCTCGATGTGGGGCGACGACAGCTACGTCAATCCGGCGCTGACGCCGTATATCGTGGAATTCCTGCTCGACGCGCGCGAAGGCGGTTTCGCGGTGCCTGAAACGATGCTGCAGAACGCCCTGAAGCGCTTGAACGAGGATCTGCTGGCCGGCGGCAACGAGTTCTACGGCCAGACCCATCGCGACCACCTGAAGTTCGCGTACCAGGCGCATGCCGGTTACGTACTCTCGCGCGTCAACCGCGCGCCGCTGGGGACGCTGCGCGCGCTCTACGACAATGAGCGCGGCAAGGCCAAGCACGGCTTGTCGATGGTGCATCTGGGCTTGGCGCTGTCGCTGCAGGGCGACAAGAACCGCGGCGCGAAAGCCATCGCCGCCGGCTTCGGCTTCAAGGGTCAGACTTACGAATACCTCGGCGACTACAGCAGCCCGCTGCGCGACAGTGCGTTGATGATCGCGCTCACCCACGAGCGCGGCTTCGACAAGCCCGAGTACGACACCAAGGTGATCGCACTGGGCAAGGAACTCGATGTGCGCCGCAACGATCGCTGGTTCTATCTCAGCACCCAGGAGCAGGTTGCGCTGGCGCGCGTGGGCCGGGCACTTTTGGCGGACCAGAAGAAGACCGTCTCCGGCGTGTGGAAACTCGGCGATGTGAGCGATCCGGTCGCGGAACGGCGCATGCAGGGTCGGCGCGTCGACTACACAACGTTGTCACGCGGCTTCAGCTTCGAGCCCCAGGGCGCGGTGCCGCTGTACGCCAGTCTGGAAGTGGCCGGCGTACCGCGGACGGCGCCGGCCGAGGACAAGTCGGTGATCGGCATCGAGCGCAAGTTCTATACCACCGACGGCAAACCGTGGAAGCCGGGTCCGATCGCCGAAGGCGAAGCGCTGATCGTCGCGCTGAGCATCACCGCCGACCAGGCCATGCCCGACGCCTTGCTGACCGATCTGCTGCCCGCGGGTCTGGAGATCGAGAACTTCAATCTCGGCGACGGCAAGCAGTGGGCCGACGTGGTGGTGGACGGCATCGAGATCACCGACCGCGGCAGCGCCGCAGAAGTGCTGCACGAGGAGTATCGCGACGACCGTTTCGTCGCCGCGCTGAAACTCAACCGCGGCCAGGCCGCACGCGTGTTCTATCTGGTACGCGCGGTCACGCCGGGCACGTACACCGTGCCTCCGTCGCTCGTCGAAGACATGTACCGCCCGCAGCTGCGCGGCGTGGGCAAATCGATGCCGGCGACGATCACGGTGGTGCAACCGAAGTAGGAGCGGCTTGACCAGCCATTCGGCTGTTGCAAAGCCAGCCGCGAGCTATTAGCTGTTTCATCCCTCTCCCCCACGCGGGGAG
>JAYUUH010000156.1:0-1806 GCA_043754745.1 Lysobacter sp. | reverse complement strand
GACCGCGCAAGCGCGCGCTGGTCCTGTTCGCCATCCAGCTCGCATTGAATCTGCTGTGGACGCCACTGTTCTTCGGGCTGCACAGCCCGGGGCAGGCGTTCGCCGAAATCTGCCTGCTGTGGGTTGCGCTGCTATGGACGGTACTTGCGTTCGGCCGGGTGCGCCCGCTCGCGGGCTATCTGCTGTTGCCGTATATGCTGTGGGTATCGTTCGCGCTGGTCCTGAACGGTACGATCTGGTTGATGAATTCCTGAACCAGCAACTTATGCAGCACAAGTCGTCGATGGGGACAACACCGGGGGATTCGATGCCATTGCCGTACTCCGCGCAATTCCGCAACCGTGCCAATGTGGCCCTTTTAGCCCTCGCGTTCGTGATGATCCTCATCACCTCGTTCGTTTCCGTACGCTCCATCAACGAGCTCCGCGATTCCATCATATTGGTCAGCCACACCATCGCGGTAAAGGAAGCATTATCTGAATTGAAGACTGAAATCATCCAGATGCAGGCTCAAGGCCTGCGCTACATGATTGTGAGTGACCGGCAACACCGCGACAACATGTACAGGCATCAGGGCAATATCGGCGCCCTGATCGAAGAACTTGAGCTCCTGACCCGGGACAGTGCCGAACAACAAAAAGCGCTCCAAGCTCTGAGCCTGGAATACCAACAGTTGAAGCTGGGTGTGAAGCGTTCTATCGAAATCAAGGAATCCAACTTAAGCAATATCAACTTGGTGATCGACAGAATCCGTGACGGGCGGGTGAAATACTACATCGACAGCATGCATCGGAAGGCTGACAGCATGTCTGCACATGAGGATACATTGCTGAAGGCACGGGCTGAAGCGCGCGATACGCTGGTCAAGCAGACCAATGCGACCCTGCTGGTCGCCAATGGCTTGGCGCTGGTCGCGGGCCTGTTTGGATTCCTGGCGCTGCGGCGCGCGCAGCTGCAAGCCGAGAAAGCGCTGCGCTTGGAACTGCACGCCGCCCAGGCACGCCGCGCCAACGACGAGAAAAGCGTTTTCCTCACCAGCATGAGCCACGAGATCCGCACGCCGATGAACGCGATCTTCGGTTTCTCGCAGCTGCTCGGCGATCATGTCCGCGAACCGCTGCAGCGCGAATGGGTGGCCGCGATCAGGAAGAGCGGACAGATGCTGCTCGACCTGATCAACGATGTCCTCGACCTGTCCAAGATCGAGGCGGGCAAACTCCAGCTCAGCCCGCAGGGCACCGACGTGAGCGATCTCGCGGACGAGATCCTGGCGCTGTTCGAGCCGATGGCCGAAGCCAAGGGGGTGCGGTTGAAGTGCGAGGTGGACCCGGAGCATTTGATTCCGGTCCTGATCGACACCCAGCGCCTGCGCCAGATACTCATGAATCTGCTGAGCAACGCGGTCAAATACACCGAGCGCGGCGAAGTGGTCCTGCGACTGTCGATGCGGCCGTCGCCGTTGGGCGAGGGCCGCGACATGCGCCTGTCGGTCAGCGATACCGGCACCGGCATCGCCCCGGAACAGCAGGCGCAGATCTTCGAGGCCTTCTACCAGGCCGAAAGCCCCGACGGCAAAGTGCGGCAGGGCACCGGACTGGGCCTCAGCATCACCAAGCGCCTCGTGGACCTGATGCAGGGCCGCATCCATGTCGCCAGCCGCGTCGGCGAAGGCGCCACGTTCCGCGTCGACATCCCAAACCTGCCGCCGGCGACGATCGCGATGCCGCAGGAAACGGACGCGCGCGCCGATTTCGACCGCCTGCCGCCGTTGAAGATTCTGGTGGTGGACGACGTCGAGTGGAACAT